>NZ_MQSY01000022.1:0-154059 GCF_001921245.1 Aeromonas sp. YN13HZO-058
GTGAAGCCAAGGCCACAGAGGTATAGTGTGAAAAAAGCCAATAAAAACAATGCCAGTCAGGCTTAACTGACTGGCATTACGGCAATTGCCGGCTCTTTTATTTAACGCTTCACACCCACTATCAGGGGTGCTGGATGATCAGGCTATGCTGGTTTTCCAGCATGCTCTGCAGGATATCGTGGGACGAGGTGCTGGTGAGATTCCAACTGCTCAAATCCACATCCTTCAGAGTGATCTGCTGGGTCACATGACCATCCCCGGCTGGCGCCACCGAGAGATTCACATCGCTCAGGCCATTACTCCCCGTAGTCACCGAGGCAGAGAGGTGATTGAGCAGATCATCGACATGGCTGCCGCTCACCCCTTGCAGCATGTCGGCCAGATCGATCTTGTCCCCCTGTTCCGGATGGAAGTCGGTGATGGTATCGATCGCGGGCTGACTTTCACTCCCCTCATCCCCGTGCTGCCAAACGAAGAGATCGCTGCCAGCCTCGCCGGTGAGGATGTCGTTGCCATGGCCCCCCAGCAGACGGTCATCACCGGAGGAGCCAAACAGCCAATCCCCCTGATCGGAACCGACCAGCTCATTACCACTCTGGCCGTGCACCGTGATGGTCTCAAGGGGCGTGCTGACGGTTGAACCGCCAACACTCGACTCGGCACTGATCCCCAACACATGCTCACCGTCACCAAAACCGCTGAAGAAGAGCGGAACCGAGTGATCGGCCGGGATCAGCCAGTCGCCATTGCCATCGGCATGACCGACGCTCTGACCATGTTCGTCCTGCACCTGCGCCCCATCCAGACCGCTGATGCGGATGGAGAGCTCACCGGTGGCCGGATTGACCACGCTGGCGTTGATACCAAGGGGAATAACGGCCCCCTGCAAGGCATGGAACGCATGCTGATCCACCGTCAGACTCGGCATATCCGGCTCGGGAGTGACAGTGATGGCCACCTGATCGGTATCACTCTTCGCCCCGCCTGCGCCGCTGTTGCCTTGATCAGAGGTAGTGACAGTGAGCGTGTCCTGCCCCCAGAAATCGTTGGCCGGTTCATAGTGCAGGTTGCTTGCCAGCAACTGGTTGAGATCGGCCAGCGACCCCACCAGGGTGATCTCGCTGGTACCCGCCCCCTGCACCACCACGGCACCCGTCGCCCCCAGCAGGGTCAGTACACCATGCTCGACACGCAGCACCATGGAGACAGGCGCACTGCCTGCATCCACATCCTTCACGCTGACACCGGAGAGCGACAGGGAGCCATCTTCCTTCACCGTCATGCTGCCAGGCAGCTGATTGACCGGGGCATCGTTGACCGGCTGCACCTCGATGGCTACCACATCGGTATCGCTCAGCGCGCCGCCGCTACCACTATTGCCAAGATCATTGGTCACCATGGTGAGCCGATCCTGACCATTGAAGTCCTGTTCACCCTTATAGGTCACCCCACCGGACAGCAGTGCATTGATGGCATCCAGCGGCCCGCTGAGCACCAGCATCCCGCTCCCGTTTCCGGTCACCGTCACCCCGCTGCCCGCTACCAGATTGAGGGAGCCATGCTCAACCGAGAGGCGAACCTCGATGGGGCTGCTGCCCGCATCCACATCTTTCACCTGCAAGCCGTGGATGACGAAGGGCTGATCTTCCTGCGCGACTTGAGGGGTCGTTGGCAATACGTTAATAGGCTCATCGTTGACCGGGCTCACATCCACATGGATGGTGCCATTGACCACAGGGCCAAGGGCGCCGTTGTCGAGGCTCTGGGCCATGATCTTGAGATCCAGCGCACCGTTGGCATCATTGGTCACCAGCTCGACAGCGCCAAGCTTGCCACCCTCGGTGGTCACCTGCCAGCGCCCCCCCCCCAGATCAACGACCGTCCCCGCCACGCCGTTTGGCAAGCGGATCTCGGCACCATCAGGGACCCCTTCGATGGTGACCCGCACCTGTTCGGGCTTGTTCTCATGCACATTACCCGCATTGCCGCCGGTTGGCTGGGTATCCCGGGTCTCCAGCCCCAGATCCAGGGTGATCACATCCCCTTCGGTACCGCTCGCCTGACCCTGAATATCGGCGATGATGGCATCCCCCACCGGGTTAATCGTCACCTTGAAACTGCCAGGCTCCTCGTGTGGCACCGTCAGACCTTTATCAAGAGTGAAAGCACTGAAGGTTAGATCGACTGTGCCGCTGAAGTCCGCTGGCGGGATCAGGGCCAGCTTGGAGAAGTCGGTTCCCACCGGGATCTGCCATACGCCGCCGCCATTGTTGACCGCCGGAGCCGACAGGGTGAAGCCATCCGGTACTCCCTTGATCTGCAGCGCGACGATCTGCTCGGAGCCATCATTGTCGATAAGGGTTGCACCAAATCCGGCAAGGTTGACCGTGCCATCCTCGCTCCCCGTGACACTGTGCACCGTGAGCTTGGCCGGATCGTTGACCGGTTTTATCTCAAACTCTGCATGCCCACTCCAGCTGGCTTGCGCCGTGCCGGTGGTGGCGGTATCGAGAATATCGACCTGGATATCGAGCGGCACCTTGCCGCTAAAGTGCTCTTTGGGCACAAACACCAGATCTTTAAGCGCCGCCACATCGTTGACCACCAGGGTGGTCAGTGGCTGATTGCCGACCAGGAAATAGCCAAATTTGGGATCGACGGTAATGGTCACCGCCTTCACCGTCTCGAGGCCGCCGTCAGCCACACTCGGACTGATATCAGCCAGTTTGACCGACAAGTCGAGGTGGATCTCGGTGTCTTCCAGGTTGCTGGGCTGACCGTTCACATCCTTGACCTGCAGCGTCAGCTCGGGCTGACCATCCTGGCCACCATTGATATCTACTTCCGGAGTGATGGAGAGAGTGACTTGCTTCTCGACTATCTTGGTATCGCCGCTCACCGTATCGGTGTTGACCAACCGCACATTGAAACTTAGGTTTTCACCGGCATAATCCGTCGGCAAGGTCAGAGTCAACTTGTCGAGATCACCGAGGCCGCCTGGCAGCTTGATCAGATACTCGCCATTGACGAAGTCATAGGTCAACCCCTGCACATTTACCCCGGCTGGCAGGCCGGTAATCACGATGCTGAGCTCGTCATCGCCATTTTCTGTAGAACCAACCGTTACCCAGCTCTTGAATTGAGTACCAAAATTAACCTGCTTATCTTCTACGCCGGTAATTGGCTGACTCGAATCAAAATCGATATCTGCCGCTTTTTGCGTCGAGCTTGCCGCGACCTCAAACGTTGCAGAGACTTTCAGGTCTTTGCGTACCGGCTCGCTGACATCGCCATCGTCACTCTTGTCAATCACCAGCGCACTGACTGTGAAGGTCACCGTCCCTTTGAAACCAGCCGGAGCACTCAGGGCATAATTACCCAAGGCGCTATTGGGGACAGTCCAGTTGCCCTTGCCATCATTAATCCCACCTACGACGACAAAACCAGGAGGGAGATCACTAATCACCAGATAATCGATGGTCTCCACGCTGCTGGGATCACGATCATCGAATATGAACACCTGGCTGAGCGGAATATCATTCCCATCAGGACTAACCAACTCACCGCCATGTTGAACAAGCAAACCATCCGGCTCCACCACCGCCTGGATATCCACATGTAGCTGACCATCAACCACCTTGTTAACCACCACACTGGAATCCACGTCCTGCTGGGTCACGGTGACATGGCTCTGGATGGTAGTATCCCGGTCGCTATCTTGCGGTGCTTTTACCAGCAGTTGGCCGCCGTTTAACAGGCTCTGCAGATCGGCATCGCTCAACTCGGCGGCACCCGACGTCACTGTGAGTTGATGGGTTCCGTTGCTGTCCTTGACCCACACTTCGTAGCCTGACTCGATACCTGAGAGGCTAAGGTGCGTCACCTTCTCGGCGCCATCGCTCAACACCGGGCGCCAATCGAGAGCGACAAACTGATCTTCAAACCCATGACTGGTTTTGTTGTAATCAGTAGCGTCGATCACAGGTTCCACCTTGATATGCAGCGGCACCTCGAAGCTCTTGCTGTCGCCGTCGTTTTCGGTCACCACCACCTTGGCGATCAGGTTCAAATCAGCCGTGCTGTTGTGGGGCGGCTGGATCACCAGGTTGCCTAGCTCTTTAATATCAACCTGATAGGTGGGCTTGCCATGGACATCGAGTCCGGCAAAGGTGAGCGTCAACTCATTCCCTTTACCATCAAACACCTTGGCCCCTTCCGGCAGGCCACTCAGCACTAGGTTAAGGCTTTCCGAGCTGTCTAACGGGGTATCAGCCAGTTCACCGGACACCAGCTTGAAGTTGAGCGGCGCTTTGCCATCCTCTGCCACTGTGATGCTGTAGCCTTGACCAATGCCATCATGAGTCCAGTCGGTACCATTGAGGATAAAGTCAGGTCTATCGACCACCCCCACCAGATCCACATGGAGTGTCTGACCAGCGGTCTCTTTCTCGTTGACCACGGTATGGGTCTGGCCGTTGGCATCGGTCAACGTCGCCGTGTCTTTCACCACCCCCTTGATGGTGATCTCGAAATCGACGTTGCTGTTTTTCGGTGGTTGCAGCTTGAGATCACCAATCCGATCGTAAGGCACCTCGTAGTAGCCCGCGGCGTTCTGACTCACGGCTACACTGCCCAGCCACAAGGTCGCGCCAGCAGGTAGGCCGCTGATGCGAACAAACAGCTGCTCGGAGCCATCGAGTTTGTCGTCCAGATGAGCAAGGGAGATCTTGCTACCCAGATCGAGCGAAATATCTTCCTTGCCCTGAATATCGCGCACTGTCAGCTTGGCGTCATCCGCCAGCGGGTTGACGTTGATAATGAGCTCGATGGGGTCCCCAAGGGCCGTCTCATGGCCGGTGACCACGGGGGCTTTCTCGGTGCTGACCGGTGTCACCACCAGCTTGATGTCACCGCTGTAGTCCTTACCGGGCACCACGATTATCTTGTTGATGTCGCCGCCAGCAACGGTATAGAGGCCGTTTGCCCCCGGGGTGAGCACCTTGCCATTCAGGGTAAGCGTTCCCTGGCCCGACTCCCACTTGATCTGGTAGCTCAGGGTTTCAGAGCCATCGGTGTCGGTAAGCGCGGCATTCACATTGAGCGCAATACCGGCACTGTCTTCGTTAGCGTTGTAGTGCTGGTTCGTGCTCGCCCCATCCCAGAGCGGCTTGTCGGCAATGCCCTGCACAGTGATGTCCAGGTTGCCGGTCAGCAATGAGGGTTTGCTCCCTTCGGTGACGCCGACCTGCAGTTGCACCGGGAAGCGCAGCGGGTGGCCACCGAGGTCGTAGTTCGAGTAGTCGTGGTTAGGCACGAAGGTGACACCGGTGAGCTGGAACTTGTCGTTGGTGTTGGCCACCGCCACCATGGCCGCAGGCGGCACCTGATACCAGGTCTTGCCACCCAGGGTAATGGTGGTCAGCGCGACACCGTTGAAATAGAAGGTTCCCTGGGCATTGGCAGGTGCCTGGATAAGCAGCTGCTCCACATGCTCGCCCCGATCGAAATCCCCCACATCCAGATTCATGGTAATGGGGATCCCCTGGCTAGGATCGGTTGCACCGGCGTCCTCCTGGCCGGTGACTGCGCTCACGCTGAGCATGCCCGCCTCGTCCTGGATGGTCAGGGTCAGGACCCCATCATCGGTATCCCCGTCACCGTCCACCAGGTGGAACTCAATCTGCTGCACCAGAGTGCTGTTGCTGTGATCAATGCCCGACCTGGCAGTGAAGCTGTAGTTACCCTCGGCATTGATCACCAGGGTGCCTATGGTCTGCCCAGTGCTGTCTGTGACCGCAATGGTGGTGTCGTCCTTGGCGGCGATGGGGTGCTCGGTGCCATTGATGGTTACCAATTTCACTACCGCATCGTCCGCCCCCTCGCTGGCAGTGGCCAGCAGATCGCCGGTCACGCTCGCACCTTCATCAAGGGCCTGGCTCGCATCAACCGCAAGGGGCACATCATCCTGCACGCTCACATGGCCAGTCACTTCGGCACTGAGGTCTCCGTCACGGTCCAATGCCTGTAGCGGCAACTTAATGTCCAGCAGATCCTTGCCTTGTGCGCTGTGATCCAGATTGCCGATCAACTTGAAGGTATAACGACCGGAGACATCCAAAGTCAGCTTGAAGATAACCTTGCCTGCGCTGTCTTTGCCAAGATACACACCCGGCAGGCTGTCTGCGCTGATGCTGACAGCCTTCCCCCCCGAGGTGAGCGCGTTGAGGGCGTTGAAGCGGGCCACATCCAGTTGCAGAGAAGCAACCCGGTCGCTCCCGGCGGCGATCGTCACCTGACCGATGGCAACCTCTCCCGTGCCTGACGGGCTGGTCCCCCCATGCTGGCCACCGTCACCATTGAGATCCGACTCCTTGACGGTGACCCTATCGATAGCAGTGATAACGGGATCGGCGGCGTCGGTGATCACGGCGGTGGCACTACCAGTGATCACGCTGCCGTCGCTGTCGGTCACCTTGACCGGCAAGGTCAGGTTGAGTTTGTCATCTGCACCGTGATCCAGGTTGGTATGCACCGTTACCTGATAATCGATAGTCGCGCTAGTGTGAGCGGCGATGCTGGCGGGGACGGTCGGGATGGAAACCGTCATCACCACCACACCTCCGCTGGTCACTGCCTGGAAGCTGTGACCATCGGTGCCAACCGCTTTCCAGGTCAGGGTTTCGCCGTTATGGGTAATGGCCTTGCCGCTGGCATCCATGACCTGACCGGAGAGGGTCAGTCGTACATCGGTCACCGGATCCGAGTCGGCCTTGATGGTGATCTTGCCGCTCGCCTGTTGATCATCGCCCGCCGAGTTGGCGCCATCGAAGCGCCCTTCGCTTAAGGTGACGCCAGTCAGGGTGAGGGTCGGTTTTTCCCCTTCCCCAATCTGGATATTGAGGGTGCCGCTGGTGCTGTCGTTGTTACCGCCCGCCTTGTCGTAATCGTTGACGATCACCTTGATGGGCAGCTCGGTCACGGCGTTACCGCCCTGATGAAGCCCTTGATAGAGGGTGACCTGATAGTCAAAGCCGTTCTTGCCCGCCTGATCGAGGCTGCCAACCAGCTTGACCTCAAACACCTCGACCCGCTGGCCATCAACCATCACATAGCCCTTGATCAGCTGGCTACCGGGGATGGCGCTATTGCCATCAACCAGCTCGTACTGCACCGGTTTACCCAAGGCAGTCAGCGCAGGCTGTTCGTTAGCATCGGCAAACGCCACCTCGACCACCCGATCTGATCCTGCCTGCACATCGAAGTGACCGGTTTGGCTCAGGCTATTGCTGCCGGTGAGGTTCCCCTCATCCAGGGTCACACCAGTGCCCGGGATAAAGCTCGGTGCCTTGCCGTCCGCAATGGTGAGCGGCAACGTGGTACCGATGCGATCGCCATCCTTGTCGGCCAGCGTGACGGCAAGCGGCAGGTTGAGGGATTCACTCCCCTTGTGATCCAGCTCGCCGCTCAGGGTGACCTTGGCGGTGACACTCCAGTTACCGTTGTTGTCTCCCAGACTCAGCTCGGCGCGCAGCACCACCTGCCCACCGGCGGTTCCGACCAGCTGGCCAGTTGCAGGGTCCACGGTGAAAGTGACGGGGTTACCGTGGCTGGTTAATCCGGTCAGAGTGCTCTGGATTTTGGCGATGTCAAAAGCGAGGGATGCGGGATCAAGGGCATCGCTGCCGTGCGCGACCGAGAAGCTCATGGTACTGACGGCGGCCGCCTCCCCTTGCGCCATCTCGGTCATCATGGAGCCAGTCACGGCGGAGATGGTCGGGTTGGCGCCATCACCCACCGCCACGGTAATGGTAGAGGAGACCTTGTCACCATCGCTGTCGAGCAGGGTAAAGCCCGCTTGGAGCAGGCTGTCGGCACTGCCCTGATCCAGCGGCTGATGGAGGGTGAAGCTGTATTTGCCATCGTTGCCAAGGGTCAGCTCAAACACCAGCGTGCCATCGGGGGTATGCCCCTCGATACGATGATCGTCCACCGCGATAGTCACGGCCTGCTTGCCCGAGGTGAACCCTTGCAGCCCCGGCTGATTGGCATCGAAGGTGATGCTGGCCAGCGGATCGCTGCCCGCCGTGATGGCCAGATCGCCCGACAGAGTCTGGCCCTGCTGCCAGTTGCTATCTTCGGTCAAGGTGAGGGAGACAGGGCTTACCTGCGGCAAGGCACCATCGGTAATGGTGATATTGAGGGTGCCGAGATTGCTCTTGTCCCCGTCAAAATCTGAGCCCTGTACCTTCAAGCCAAGGTTGAGGCTGTTGGTCGTCTCCGGCTCGTCAAACACACCTGTCAGGGAGACGCTGTATTTGCCATCTAGCCCGATGGTGACGGTGAGGAGCCCCTTGCCCTGCCAATCCTTGACGATCAGCTGGTTATCTTGAGCCTCATAGGTCGTCGCCTTGCCCTGGCTGGTCAGCCCCGCCAGCGCAGGTTGATTGGCCGCAAAGTTGAGGGAGACCAGACGATCGCTGCCCACCGTCACCGGCAGCTTGCCATCGATGCTCTGGTTGCCACCCTCCTGCAGTGAAACGCCCTTGTCCAGACCGAGTTCAGGGTCAAGGCTATCCGTCACCGTGATGGAGGTGGAACCCTGGCTCTGACTGCCATCGCTGTCGGTGACTTCTACCGGCAAGGTCAGGTTGAGTTTGTCATCCGCCCCGTGATCCAGGTTGGTATGCACAGTGACCTGATAATCGATAGTCGCGCTAGTGTGAGCGGCGATGCTGGCGGGCACAGTGGGGATGGACACCGTCATCACTACCAGACCGCCACTGGTCACCGCCTGGAAGGTGTGACCATCCGTGCCAACCGCTTTCCAGGTCAGGGTTTCGCCGTTGTGGGTGATGGGCTTGCCGCTGGCATCCATGACCTGACCCGCAAAGGTCAAACGCACATCGGTCACCGGATCCGAGTCGGCTTTGATGGTGATCTTGCCGCTCGCCCGTTGATCATCGCCCGCCGAGTTGGCGCCATCGAAGCGCCCTTCGCTTAAGGTGACGCCTGTCAGGGTAAGGGTAGGTTTCTCCCCTTCCCCTATCTGGATATTGAGGATGCCGCTGGTGCTGTCGTTGTTGCCACCCGCCTTGTCGTAATCGTTGACGATCACCTTGATGGGCAGTTCGGTCACGGCGTTACCGCCTTGATGGAGCCCCTGATAGAGGGTGACCTGATAGTCAAAACTGTTTTTGCCAGCCTGATCGAGGCTGCCAACCAGCTTGACCTCGAACACCTCGACCCGCTGACCATCCACCATCACATAGCCCTTGATCAGCTGGCTACCGGGGATGGCGCTATTGCCATCAACCAGCTCGTATTGCACCGGTTTACCCAATGCGGTCAGCGCAGGTTGTTCGCTGGCATCGGCAAATGCCACCTCGACAACCCGATCCGACCCAGCTTGCACATCGAAGTGACCGGTTTGGCTCAGGCTGTTGCTGCCGGTGAGGTTCCCCTCATCCAGGGTCACCCCGGTGCCCGGGATAAAGCTCGGCGCCTTGCCATCCACGATAGTGAGCGGCAGCGTGGTACCGATGCGATCGCCATCCTTGTCGGCAAGAGTAACGGCAAGCGGCAGGTTGAGGGATTCGCTCCCCTTGTGATCCAGCTCGCCGCTCAGGGTAACCTTGGCGGTGACGCTCCAGTTACCGTTGTTGTCTCCCAGACTCAGCTCGGCGCGCAGCACCACCTGCCCACCGGCGGTTCCGACCAGCTGGCCGGTTGCGGGGTCAACGGCGAAAGTGACTGGGTTACCGTGGCTGGTGAGTCCAGTCAGAGTGCTCTGGATTCTGGCGATGTCAAAGCCAAGGGAACTGGCGTCGAGGGCATCGCTGCCGTGCGCGACCGAGAAGCTCATGGTACTGACGGCGGCCGCCTCCCCTTGCGCCATCTCGGTCATCATGGTGCCGGTCACGGCGGAGATGGTCGGGTTGGCGCCATCACCTACCGCCACAGTCATGGTGGAGTGGACCTTGTCGCCATCGCTGTCGAGCAGGGTAAAGCTCGCCTTGAGCAGGCTGTCGGCACTGCCCTGATCCAGCGGCTGATGGAGGGTGAAGCTGTATTTGCCATCGTTGCCAAGGGTCAGTTCAAACACCAGCGTGCCATCTGGGGTGCGCCCCTCGATAAGATGGTCGGCCACCGTGATGGTCACGGCCTGCTTGCCCGAGGTGAACCCTTGCAGCCCCGGCTGATTGGCATCGAAGGTGATGCTGGCCAGCGGATCGCTTCCCGCAGTGATAGCCAGATCGCCGTTAAGGGTCTGGCCCTGCTGCCAGTTGCTATCTTCGCTCAAGGTGAGGGAGACAGGCTCTACCTGCGGCAAGGCACCATCGGTAATGGTGATATTGAGGGTGCCGAGATTGCTCTTGTCGCCGTCATAATCTGAGCCCTGTACCTTCAGGCCAAGATTGAGGCTGTTGGTCGCTTCCGGCTCGTCAAACACCCCGGTCAGGGAGACACTGTATTTGCCATCTAGTCCAATGGTGACAGTGAGGATCGCCTTGCCCTGCCAATCCTTGACGATCAGCTGGTTATCTTGAACCTCATAGGTCGTCGCCTTGCCTTGGCTGGTGAGCCCCACCAACGTCGGTTGGTTGGTCTCAAAGTTGAGGGAGACCAAACGATCGCTCCCCACCGTCACCGGCAGCTGACCATCGATGCTCTGGTTGCCACCTTCTTGCAGGGCGACCCCCTTGTCGACGCCCAATGCGGGATCACTGCCATCATTGACGGTCAGCGTCAGGTTGGCGCTGGTGCTGTCGCCATCGATCTCGTTGGCGCTCACCTGCAAACCGAGGGAAAGCGTGTCGCTACCCTGATGATCGAGCGGCCCGGTGAGGGTGACCACCGCCCGACCAGCCAGATCGCTGCCCTGCTGCTCTGCATTCAATTCGGCGCGCAGCACCTCCACCCGTTGGCCACTGCCATTCTGGTAGTAACCCACCAAGGTGCGATCATCGGCAAATTCAAACGTCAGCGGATGACCATCGCTGGCAAGACCCGAGCCGTTGAGGCTAGCCAGGGTGCCGCTCTGATTGCTGAACACCAGCGAATCCACCAGCAGGGGATCGGCGGTGTGTTTGACCACAAAGCGGCTCTCGCCCACCACGGCGGCGCCGTTGGTAAAGGCATCTTCGGTCAGGGGAATGGCCGGGATCTCGAAGCTGGGCGGATTGCTGTCCACCAGATTGATCACCAGCGGCGCCTTCACCAGATCGCCGTCGCTATCGCGGTATTCGAGATTGAACGGCAGGCGCAACGCGTCCTGACCGTGATCCAGACTCTGACTCCAGACGATGCGATAGCTGCCGTCATTGTTGAGGGTCAGAGTGAAGACTGTCGCCCCACCGGCGGTAGCGGTCAGGGTCTGACCATTGATGGTGTAGCCAAGTGGTGCACCATGGCTGACGAGACCCAGCCCTTCCAAGGCACTCTGATCAGCGGCGAACTGGACTTGCAGATTGCCATCCTGACCGGCCCCGGTATTGAGGCTGCCGGTCGCGGTGATCGGCCCATCGGCCAATCCGGCTTCGGAGAGCGTCAGGGTTTCGCTCTGACCGATCAGCGGTGCCCCATCGATGGCACTGTTGCCCGCCAGATCGGTGACACTGGCACGCACTTCAAAGGATTGATTGATACCGGAGAGATCAAGACCTGATACCTGCCAGCGGCCATCGGCCCCCACCAGTGCCGAGGTGGTCAGCAGCGGCTGGCCATTGCTGTCGACCAGAGTGATGGTGACGCTCTGACCCGCTTCCACATTGCCGGTGGTACCGCTCAGGGTGGCACTGCTGTTGCCAAACAGGGCTGCGGAATCGAGATCATCGATATCGATGAAGGCCTGGGTATCGACATTGATAACGAGGGTATCGCTGGCACGGTTGCCAGCAATATCCACGGAATTGACCTGAAACTGGTACTGGCCATCGGCCAGGGTCTGCGGCAACTGATATTGCCAGTTACCGGCGGCATCCACCGTCAGGACGGTGAGCACGCTGCCGCCAAGGCTCAGGGTCACGGTGGCACCGGGCTCCCCCTTCCCTTGCAACAGCGGGGTATTGTCACGGGTCAGATCATCGGTTTGACTGGCGCCGGTGTCGCTCTCATCGGCGAGATCCAGGGTAATGATGGTGATGGTATCGAGCAGGGTCTGTCCGGTGTCGCTGGCATTGTTGCCCGCCTGATCCTGGGTATTGGCCACAATCTGCAGCGGGCCATCCACCAGCTTGCCGGTTACATCACCAAAATTCGCTTCCCACACCAAGCCGGGCAGCACCACTGTCGTCACCGTCAGTGAATTTCCCGCCTGATCGATAAGGGTGACGGTGACCGGTTGGCCCACCTCCACATCATCCACCACACCACGAATGATGACGCCCGCCGCTTCATCTGCATTGATGATGTTGTCGCTGGTTTGCGGTTCGGTGATGGTGATGGCGGCAAAGAAATCGCGCTCTTCAGCAAACAGCTGCTCGTCACCTGCAGGCTGAACGGCGTGATCAGTATCAAACCCGGCCTCGGCCAGGGTGGCATCATTGGTACGGTCGACCACCACAAAACCACCCGAGCTGGAACCGGCCACACCACCGATATTGCCCGCTGCTGCGGCTGCGTTGCCGGCGGCGGTCTCCTGGAACAATTCGGTCGGGTCAATCCCCTGGCGGATCGCCTCTTGCAAAGAGGCCAGTTCCGGATCGGTCGGTTGTCCATCAGCAGCCGGAGTGGCGGGCTCAGGTTTGGCAGCAACCGCTTGCTCGCCTGCAGGCTCACTGCCCGGCTCGGCTAACTGAAAATGGCCCCCTTGAGCGCTTTGCAGGCGCTCCCCCGGCTGCAGCGCCATCCCCACCGTTGCTCGTATGACAGATCCATCTGCACTGATGACAAACACGGAGCCCTCGAGTTGGGTGATCACCGTGGACTTTTCAATTTGCAACTCAGCCATACAACCTCCAGCAAAACCGTAACTACCAACATCAGTACCCACAGGATACTTGTCTGTTCAATAATCATACCGCACCAGACTGCGTGGGTCTTTTCGCTATTTTCGACAAAAATCGCCATAAAATGGCCATTACTTACAACATTGTGCATCTCACCGGCTTTTCTAAACGAAATGAGATTTGGATGACCCCAATCACATCACCTTTATTAACATGTCTGTCAGCCACCATGTGACCATTTCTGTCATTTGACGAGAAATCTGCTTAGAACCTCGATGAGTGACCATAATCCGAAGACCACAAAAGCCCATGCTGCAACAGGGCACATTTGCATATAAAACCAATTTCATGCATGGGTAATTACCAAGCTTTCTGAACCATATCGGTGACAACCAGGATAAGCAGCAAAATGGCACATGCGTGACTGTATATATCAAACACCCGCCATAAGATGTTCAGCCGTTAACAAGAAGTTAAGTTTCCATAAAATTTAATCCAGATCTCATTTCAACGATTAATCCTGCGCACCAATTGATCTGGCACAACTCTCCCTCCGATAAATCATCATTAAATTTACCTATTTGTTAGGGTAGACCTCGAGCAATCACATATTGCGCGGTTTTATTCACCGCCAATCAGACCTCTGCCCACCCCGCCCAATGGGGATGAAATCCACGCAACAAGATGGAATTGGGCAGTTCAGGACATTTATCTGGGAGTGATAAACGTGGGTTCACAACACAGACAGACAAAACTGGGGCTTGCCGCCCTGCTGCTGACCAGCTGGCTTGGCGCCAGCGGCTGGGCACAGGCTGATGAAGCAACCACCAAGAGCAAGATAGAGGCGCGCAGCGAGCTGTTCGCCAAGGATCACGCCGATCAGTTCAGTAGTTGGAAAGCAACCAGCGAGAGCAAGGAGCGCACCGATGCGCTGGCGGAAGATCCCTATATGATAGTGCTGTGGGGCGGTTACCCCTTTGCCAAGGATTACAACAAGCCGCGCGGCCACTTCTATGCGCTGACCGACGTGCGGGAAACCCTGCGTACCGGCGCCCCCAAGACCGCCGAAGACGGTCCGCTGCCCATGGCCTGCTGGAGCTGCAAAGGCCCGGACGTGGCCCGCGTCATCGACGAGAAGGGTGAGGATGGCTACTTCAAGGGGATGTGGGCAAAAGGCGGACCGGAAATCGTCAACACCATCGGCTGCGCCGACTGCCACGACACCGCCTCGAAAGAGTTCAAGGAGGGCAAACCTGCCCTGCACCTCTCCCGTCCCTATGCCGACCGGGCCATGACCGCCATCGGCAAGCCGTTCAAGGAGCAGGGGCGCTTCGATCAGCAGTCCCAGGTGTGCGGCCAGTGCCACGTGGAGTACTACTTCAGCGGCCCCACCAAGGCGGTCAAATTCCCCTGGGACAAGGGCACCACGGTGGAGCAGATGGAGGCCTATTACGATGAAATCGGCTTTGCCGACTGGACCCATGCCCTCTCCAGGACCCCCATGCTCAAAGCCCAGCACCCCGAGTACGAGACCTGGCGCGCCGGCATTCACGGCCAGAACAACGTCGCCTGCGTCGACTGCCACATGCCCAAGGTGCAGAACGAGCAGGGCAAGGTCTACACCGATCACAAGGTGGGCAACCCCTTCGATCGCTTCGACCAGACCTGCCGCAACTGCCACACCCAGAGCAAGGAGATGCTGCAAGGGGTGGTCAAGCAGCGCAAGGATGCCGTCACCGAGATCAAGCTCAAAGTCGAGAAGCAGCTGGTGCACGCCCACTTTGAAGCCAAGGCCGCCTGGGATGCCGGCGCCACCGAGGCCGAGATGAAGGACATTCAGCAGGACATCCGCCACGCCCAATGGCGCTGGGACTTCTCCATCGCCTCCCACGGGGTACAGATGCACGCCCCGGAAGTGGCGCTGCGCATGCTGGGCACCGCCCTGGACAAGGCCGCCGATGCCCGTACCAAGCTGGTGCGCCTGCTGGCCGCCAAGGGGATCAGCCACGAGATCGCCATCCCCGACATCTCCACCAAGGAGAAAGCGCAAGCCGCCCTTGGCATGGACATGAAACAGATGAATGCCGACAAGGCCCAGTTCCTCAAGAGCACAGTTCCCGCCTGGGATGCCGAGGCCAAAGCGGCCGGACGGCTGGCACAGTAATGGCGCCTGCGGGCCCGGCCAGCTCGGGCCCGCAGTGGATGGAGGCTTCCTATGGGTGATTTAACGATGGATTTCTTACGACTGATGCTGATGGCAGCCATGCTGCTGACCAGCCTGCAGGGCCAGGCCGCCGAAACGGCAAGCGCACCAGCGGCCCTCCCAGCTACCCACGACGTGGCGTTTTTGCGCAATCCCGACAAGGCCTGCACCGACTGTCACAAGGAGCAGAGCGAGGGGATGCACGGCAAACATGGTCAGGCGACCAACCCCAATAACCTGGCACCGGTCACCTGCACCAACTGCCACGGCCTGCCCTCTCCCCAGCATCGGGAAGGGGTCAAGGATGTGATGCGCTTTAGCGACAGCTTCAATAACAAACAGAGTACCGAGAGCTACCCCATCTCCGAGCAGAACGGGGTCTGCATGAGCTGTCACGAGCCCAAAGTGCTGCGCGAGGCGCTCTGGGCCCACGACGTGCACGCCACCAAGCTCACCTGCACCAGCTGCCACCAGCTGCACCCGGCCAAGGAGCCCATGGTGGCGATTCCGGAGAAGTCCCGCATCAAGCTCTGCGTCGACTGCCACAGCAAGCAGCATGAGGCCAGCAAGGCCCGGCAGGAGCAGTCCAAACCGGCTACCGGCAAGGAGGCCTCATGAGCTGCTCTCGCCGTCACTTTATGGCGGGGATGAGCGCAGGGGCCCTCATCATGATGACGGGGGCTGCTCGTGCCAACACCCGCTCCCTTGCCACCACCCTCGCCCACAGCCAGACCATCGACGGGATCCGCTACGGCATGATCCACGACGAGACGGCCTGCATCGGCTGTACCGCCTGCATGGATGCCTGCCGGGAGGTGAATCAGGTGCCGGAGGGGCTCTCGCGGCTCGAGATCATCCGCTCCGGCCCCATCGGCACCTTCCCTGATGCCGAGTACCACTTCTTTCGCAAGTCCTGCCAGCACTGCGACAACGCCCCCTGCGTGCACGTCTGTCCGACCGGTGCCTCCCATATCCGCAAGGAGGATGGCATCGTCGACGTCAACCCGGATCTCTGCGTTGGCTGCATGTATTGTCTGGCCGCCTGCCCCTATCAGGTGCGCTTTATCAACCCTGTGACCAAGGTTGCCGATAAGTGCGACTTTTGCCGCAAGACCAACCTGGCGGCGGGCAAGGAGCCCGCGTGCGTGGAATCCTGCCCCACCAGGGCGCTGGTGTTCGGCAATCTGGATGACCCGGACAGCCCCATCGCCAAACGGCTGCTGAAGGAGACCACCTATCGCTACAAGCAGGCACTCGGCACCTCACCCAAGATGTACCGCGTGCCCAAAGGGGAGATAACGTCATGACCATGCAAGCGGCATTTCACTTCCCCTCCCTCGTGTGGGGATTTGTCCGATCGCCATCTACCGAAGCAACAGAAGGAGGAATGGATCATGTTGCATGACGCATTTCACTTCCCTTCCCTCGTCTGGGACTGGCCCATCGCCATCTACCTGTTCCTGCTCGGCATCTCCGCCGGGGCCACCACCCTCTCGGTGCTGTTGCGCCGCAAGGGGGCCGGCAGCGAGAACGGCATCATCAAGGCGACCGCCATTCTGGCGCCGGTGAGCGTGGTGCTGGGGTTACTGATCCTTATCTTCCACCTGGCCCGCCCCTGGACCTTCTGGAAGCTGATGTTCCACTATCAGTTCGACTCCGTGATGTCGATGGGGGTCATGCTGTTCCAGGTCTACATGGCGCTGCTGTTCGCCTGGCTGGCGGTGGTGTTTCGCTCCGAAATTGAGACCCTGCGCAGTCACCTGCTGCAAGAGAAGTTCGCCTTTGTGGATGATCTCATCGCTTGGCTTGCCCACATCGAGCGGCTGCTGGCGCCGCTGTTGCTGCTGCTCGCCGTGCTCTTGGGGGCCTACACCGGCTTTCTGCTGTCGGCGCTCAAGACCTATCCGCTCTTGAACAACCCGGTGCTGCCGGTGCTGTTCCTCATCTCCGGCGTCAGCTCCGGCATCGCTTCCACCATCTTGCTGGCGGTTACCCTGTTCAAGGAGAACCATCACAGCCAGGGGGTGAGCTTTGTCCACCGCTTCGAGCGGCCGGTGCTGGCGGTGGAGGTGTTGCTGCTGGTCTGCTTCTTTACCGGCCTCTACTTCGGTGGCGGCCAGAAGGAGGCAGCCATGTGGGCCGCCATCGGCAGCGGCTTCTGGGCTCAGGTATTCTGGCTCGGGGTGGTGGGCATCGGCATGCTGCTGCCCCAGTTGCTGGCTCTGTTGGCCCCCGCGCCGCTGCGGGCCAAAAACGGCTATCTGGTGCTGGTCTGCAGCCTGACCCTGGTGGGGATCCTGCTGCTGCGCTACTTCGTGCTTTATGCCGGTCAAATGACAGTCGTATAACGGTATGATCACCAGCGCCAGCCACCCTCGGGTGACTGGCGCTGGTTTGTTGCTGGCCCAATAAATTTCTGGTGATGCCACACCCGTTGCTTGGCAATGTTCTCCGCAAAGGGAGACGACGCGGCGTGTGTGTCATGACATGAATGACATCAAAGATTGAACCGGAGGTTGTGTGCTGGCGGAGCTCGGCTATCTCTCACTGTTGCTGGCGACCGGGCTCGCCCTGCTGCAAGGGCTGCTGCCCTGGCTGGGGCTGCGGCTCGCCTCACGCCCGCTGCTCGGCTGCGCAACACCGCTGGCCTTCCTGGTCGCGCTCCTGCTCGGGGCCGCCCTGCTGCTGCTCGCCAGCTGTTTTGGCCTCGATGACTTCACCCTGGTCTATGTGGCCCAGCATGCCAACAGCGCCCTGCCTCTTGGCTTCAAGCTGGCGGCCGTGTGGGGCGGCCATGAAGGCTCCATGCTCTTTTTCGTTTTTGCACTGGGGCTGTGGGGTGCGCTGGTGGCCCTTTGCTCCAAGCGGGTCGATCCGCTTATTACAACCCGGGTATTGGCCATCATGGGGCTGATCGTCGGACTGTTCGGCCTTTATACCCTGATCTTCTCCAGCCCGTTTGACCGCCAGTTCCCGGGGCCGCTGGAGGGGCGCGATCTCAACCCCATGCTGCAGGATATCGGCCTCATCATCCACCCGCCCCTGCTCTATCTCGGTTACGTCGGCTTTGCGGTCAACTTCGCCTTCGCCATGGCGGCGCTGCACTCGGGCCGGCTCGATGGCGCCGTGGCCCACTGGAGCCGCCCCTGGGCGCTCGGCTCCTGGGTGTTTCTCACCACCGGCATTGTACTGGGCTCCTGGTGGGCCTACTACGAGCTCGGCTGGGGCGGCTGGTGGTTCTGGGATCCGGTAGAAAATGCATCCCTCTTACCCTGGCTGCTCGGTACCGCCCTGCTGCACGCACTGGTGGTGTGCGAGAAGCGCGGCGCTTACGGCCACGCCGTGCTGCTGCTCTCCATCTTTACCTTTTCACTGAGCCTGCTCGGCACCTTCGTGGTGCGCTCCGGGGTGCTCACCTCGGTGCACGCCTTTGCGGTCGACCCCAGCCGCGGCCTCACCCTCTTGTTGCTGCTCGGCTTGCTATTGACCTGCGCCCTCACCCTGTTTGCCCTGCGGGCAGACATTCGCGCCCCCTATGCCCGCTTTGGCTTGCTGTCAAAAGAGGGGCTGCTCGGCGGCGCCATCCTGCTGCTCTGTGTGGCCTGCGCCAGCGTGCTGCTCGGCACCTTCTACCCCATGGTGTTCCAGTCGATCCATCTGGGATCGCTGTCGGTGGGCGCCCCCTATTTCAATACCATCTTCGTGCCGCAGGCCCTCTGCCTGATGGCGCTGATGACCCAGCTGCCGCGCCTGCGCTGGCAGCGGCTTGCCGCAGGTTCTCGGCTCAACACCCTGTTGCCGCCGCTGTTTGGTCTGCTTGGCGGCGGGCTCATTAGCCTTGCCTATCTGGAACAGGGATCGTTTTCCGGTAACTGGATTGGCATCCTCGCCAATATGGTGTGCCTCTGGCTGATGGCCAGCCTGCTACTCAATACCCAATGGCGCGAGCTGACCCTAAATCGACTAGGCAGTCTGCTGGCCCACCTCGGGGTGGCGGTGTGCGCCCTTGGCATCGCGCAGGTGAGTCACCACAGTCAGGAGGGGGGCACTGTGCTAAGTGCCAACCAGCCTTACCAGCTCGGCGCGTTCGAGTTTCGCTATGAGGGGCGCGAGCCGGTGATCGGCCCCAACTACACCGCCGAGCGCATCACGCTTAGCGTGCACAAGAACGGTAAAGAGGTAGCTTGGCTGACGCCGGAGCGGCGCCACTACAGCGTGCGCACCATGAACATGAACGAACCGGGCATCGCGTGGGGAATGCTCGGCGATCTCTACGTGGTGCTGGGTGAGAAGATGGGACCAGATGCCTATGCCATGCGTCTGCACCATAAGCCGCTGGTGCGCTGGATCTGGCTCGGTGGCCTGTTGATGATGGCTGGAGGCACCCTGCGCCTGCTCGCCCGTCGCCCCTTGCTTGCCTCCCGTTCCGTTGCGGTTGGCACCTCCCATCACCGGCTCGAACAGGAGGCGTTATGAGATCCCGCCTGCGCCTCTTTGTTCCACTGCTGCTGACCCTGGGCCTCGGCGCCCTGCTCTGGCTCGGCCTTGGCAACAATCCCTACAGCCAGGATGAGGCCGTCGCAGGGCGCACTCTGCCCATGTGGCAGAGCGACAATCTTCTGGGTGGGCGTCCGATCCAGACCGCCAGCCTCAAGGGCGAACCCTTTGTGCTCAACGTTTGGGCCAGCTGGTGTGTCAACTGCCGCGCTGAGCATCCGCTGCTCACCGAGCTGGCGGACACAGTGCCCCTCTACGGTCTCAACTACCGAGACAAGGGGGATGCGGCCCGTATGTGGCTTATCCAGGCGGGCAACCCCTATCGCGCCGTGCTGGCCGACCCTGACGGCAAACTTGCGCTGGAGCTCG
Organism: Aeromonas sp. YN13HZO-058; assembly: GCF_001921245.1. NCBI lineage: Bacteria > Pseudomonadati > Pseudomonadota > Gammaproteobacteria > Aeromonadales > Aeromonadaceae > Aeromonas > Aeromonas sp. YN13HZO-058. Next base: position 20,017 of record NZ_MQSY01000022.1, read on the forward strand.
GCGTCTACGGCACGCCGGAAACCTATCTGTTTGATGCCGATGGCGCCCTGCTCGCCCGCCATACCGGCGAGCTCACCAAAGGGATCTGGCTACGCCAGTTTGCCCCTCTGCTTGCCGAGGCCCGCAGCAAAATCGCTAGCCAGCCCGAAGTGAATAGACAAGTGCAGGAGAGCAAGCAATGAGCCGTCTCTGCCACGCCCTGATCGCGCAGCTCTTGCTGGCATTAAGTCTCGGGGCCCTTGCCAGCGGGGTCGATACCTATCAGTTTCGCCACCCCGAGCTGCAGATCCGCGCTCAGGAGCTGGCCCGCGCCCTGCGCTGCCCCCAGTGCCAAAACCAGAATCTGGTGGAGTCCAACTCCCCCATCGCGCGGGATCTGCGGCTCGAAGTCTACCGCTGGGTGGACGAGGGGCAGTCTGATGAACAGGTGATCGCCCGCATGACGGAGCGCTTTGGCGATTTCGTGCGCTACGATCCCCCCTTCAAAGCCAGCACGGCGTTGTTGTGGGGCGGACCCCTGCTGCTGTTGGGGCTGGCGCTGTTGACTCTGTTTCGCCGCCTGACGCGCATGAAAGCGCAGGCCATCCCTGTCGTTAAGGCAACTGTTGAGGCAATCCATCAACCCGCCGCCGATCCGCGCAGCGAATTGAATCTGCTGATCATGCACGGGGAGCAGGCGGGCCTCTCTCCAGATCAACCGCTATACGGGGAGCTAAGCGCCGCCCGCCTGGCCAATGCCATCCCGGCGGCTGAGCTGACCCTGCGCGTGCAACTGGCCAGCCAGCATAACAATCGCGGTCGCAATACCCGACACGAGCTGGCCTTGTTGCTGCTTGCCCTCCTGGCCATCGCGGCCGTTGCCGCTGTGTATCCGAGCACCGGACGTTATCAGGCATGGCAGGCGCATCAATCCCGTCCCGACCCGCTGGCCGGGTTGAGCCCGCGAGATCTGCAGGACAAGGCGCTGGGGAATCTGCATCAGAAGCTTCAGCGCAGCCCCGCCGATCTCGACAGCTGGGCGGCGCTCGGTCAGCTCTATCTCTATCGGGGCGAATATGACAACGCCCTGCTCGCCTATCAGCGTCTTGCCCTGCTGGAAGGGGGCGCCAGCGCGGCGACTCAAGCCGCGCAAGCCACCGTGCTCTACTATCAGGCGGGCCAGCAGCTGACTCCCGAGGCAACCCGCCTGCTGGAGAGCGCCCTCAAGCAGGATGCGGGGGAAGTGAGCGCCCTGATGCTGCTCGCCTCCGATCACTTCCTGCATGGCCGCTACAGTCAGGCCATTGCCCTGTGGCAGCAACTGCTCGATGGCGAACGCCCTCGCATCAACCGGGCCGCGCTGATCGAGGCGATCCAGACGGCAAGAATCATGGGGGGCTGACCGCCTTCTGTCACTTTGGCCCGCCCGTCGGCACAGACAGGTGCCGACCGGAAAATCACTTGCCACTCTGACTCGTCCGCCAAACAATACGGCTCTCTTTGGCCAACCTCTGGAGTCACATCATGATCCCCATTCGCTGCAAGGCCGTCTCCGGCGTTGCCCTTGCCACTGTCGATGGCGAAACAAAATTGCTGGTGATGCAACGGGTCAAGGGGGGCTTCTGGTGTCATGTGGCGGGCACGGTGGAGGCGGGTGAGACCGGCTGGCAGACCATTATTAGGGAGTTTGGCGAAGAGACGGGGATCCGGGTCACCGAACTCTACAACGGCCAGTATCTGGAGCAGTTCTACGAGGCGAGCCTGAATACGATAGAGGTAGTTCCGGTCTTTGTAGTCTATTGCCCGCCCAATCAGGCGGTGACCCTCAACGATGAACACACCGAATACCGCTGGTGTTCCCTGGCCGAAGCCAAGGCGCTGGTGAGTTTCCCCGGCCAGAAGGCACTCTATGACCATATCTGGCACCACTTTGTCGACAATGCCCCCTCTCCCCTGATGCGGGTCGCGCTCGGCTGACGCATGCCGGCGCGGCATGGTGGATGCTTGCGGTATTACTCGTTGGTCCCAACCAGCAGCGCAGGCATTGCCTGCCACACCCGTTCCGGGTCGGGCTCGGCAATAGCGGCGGCGATCAGCTGCTCGCTCCAGCGACGATGCAGCAACCACATCCGCTGGCCCACCTCGCCATCAGCCTTGGTGCACTGCTTGGTGACATCGGCGGTGCGATAGAAGTAGCGCACCAGACTCGTGAGCTCCGGCTCGGGCCAGCGACAGCCAAAATCACGCAGCAAGGCTGACCAGAACAGCACCTGTCCCCGCTCATGTTGCTGCTCGACAATTTGAAGATCGGGGATGAGATCCATGGCGTGCCACAAGGCGCCATAGCCGACAAAACGGCGATCCAGCTCTTCGAGTGCAATATCCAGCAGCACCAGCGCCTGTGGCCAGCTGGTCGCCTGAATGCGGATCTGCTCCTGCGCCTCGCAAACCGCCGCCAGCCACCCCATGGCAAGGCGGCAGATGATCGCCTCCTTGTTGGGATAGAGGTGGTAGAGCGACTTGATCCCCACCCCCGCCCGATCGGCGATGGCATTGGTATTGAGGGCCGCAAAACCCTGCTCCTGCAACAGGCTCAGGGTCGCCTCCTCGATACGGCTGGCCACCGCCTGACTGCGTTGTTGCTTCGGTTGACGGCGCATGGCAAACGCCCGGGGTAACGGCCCCTCTGCCACAGACTCCTCTGACATACCTTCTCCCTGATTTGTTGGCCCATCGGCAACGTGGCTTGTGTGTGCATCAACAAGCGTGATCTGCACCTCACTCGCTACCGATTGATGTGACATGGTAAACAAAACGTTAAAAATTTGCAGCAATTGCTGGCGTTTTTTGACCAAGCAACCATAAAGAGATCGCGTAATGTGCAGTAAAAACTGCACTAAACCCGACCCTCAAGGAGATCACTGCATGGATTGCAAGGCACCACATCGTTCTTTCTCTCGCTCATGTTTGCTGCTCACGCCGCTGCTGGCCGCCACGCTGGCGGGCTGCCAACAGACGCAACCGCCCACCGCCGCGCGTACCCTCTACCTTAACGGCAAGATCCACACCCAGGATGGCCAGCGTCAGGTGGCAGAGGCGATGGTGGTGAGCGGCGACCAGTTCCTCTATGTGGGCAACCGGCAGGGGGCCGAGGCGCTCACCACCCCCGACACCCAGGTGGTCGATCTGCAGGGCAAGATGGTGCTGCCGGGGCTGCACGACAACCATATCCACCTGTTTGGCACGGTGGCGCTCGATATGTGCGATCTCGACGGCAAGCCGGTCAATCTCGGCGAGCTGGCGGCCAAGGTGAAGCGCTGCCTGCCCCGCTACGCCCCCAAGGCGGGCGATTGGCTGGTGATCAACCAGTGGTCCCCCTACGAGGGCAACACTCCCACCGCCGCTTATAAAACCGTACTGGCAGCCCTCGATGCCGCAGCGCCCGACAATCCGGTGGTGCTGGCCGGGGTCGATGGCCACGCCAGTGCCTACAACTCGCGGGCACTGACGCAGGCGACCGACCAGAGCGGCAAACAGATCGGCTTCACCGCCGCCACGCTGGCGCCGGGCGGCCTCTTTGCCCCCTTCAAACCCTATGTGGATCTCGATAGCGGCGTCATTCGCGAGGGGGCCCGCAGCGCCATCCCCGCCCCCGACAGCGGCCTGCTCAGCGCCCATGACGAGCAGGCGGCGAGCCAGTATCGCCAGAGCCTGCCCGCCGTCTCGACCCTGATGGCCTCGCGCGGCATCACCAGCATTCAGGATGCCTGCGCCACCGACTTTATCCGCGATCGCCTGCGGGAGATGGAAGATAAGGGGCTGCTCAATATGCGGGTCACCGCCGCCACCTGTTTTCACGAGGATGACTACAGCGGCAAACTCGATATCGGCGGTCATCTGGCCAAGGCGAACCGGGTGCGCGACCAGTTCGCCAGCGATCCCCTGATCAAGGCCGATGCGGTCAAGATCTTCCTCGACGGGGTACTGGAAGGGGATCCCTTCAGCACGCCCCCCTTCCTGCCCAACGCAGGCATGCTGGCCAACTACCAGACCCCCCACCTCGCCATGGATCAGGCAGGCGAGCAGGTCACCATCACCGCCAACAGCGAGGATGCTGGCAGTAATGGGCTGGTCAACTACCGCGCCGCCGATCTCACCCGCTACGTTGGGGAACTCGACAAGGCGGGCTTTGGCATCCATATGCACAGCATCGGCGATCGCACTACCCGCATGGCCCTCGATGCACTGGAGGCGGCCCGCGCCAGCAACGGCGATCACGGCATTCCCCACACCCTCGCCCATCTGCAGGTGGTGCATCCGGACGATCAGCAGCGGCTCGGCCAGCTTGGCCTCTACCTCACCTTCACCTACGCCTGGACCAACCCCCAGCCCGAATACGACATGCTGGTCACCCCCTTTATCCAGCCAACCCGCAAGGGGCAGCACCTTCATGAGGCGATGTACGATCCCAAGGAGTATCTCAAGCAGGCGCTCTATCCGGTGGCCAGCTCACGCAAGGCGGGGGCCATTCTGGTTGCCGGTAGCGATGCGCCGGTCGACAGCCGCGATCCGCGCCCCTTCGTCAATATGGCCGCCGGGGTCAACCATGCGCCCCAAAGCAGCGATGACTTTCGGGCGAGCCAGCGCATCACCCTCGACCAGATGCTGGATGCCTACACCATCAACGGCGCCCGCGCTGTGCGCCAGCAGGCTATCAGCGGCTCCATCGAAGCAGGCAAATCGGCCGACTTTATCGTGATCGACCGGGATCTCTACCAGCTGGTTGCCGCAGGCAAGCCGGAGCAGATCGCCGATACCAAAGTCACCCGCACCGTCTTTCGCGGGCTGACTGTCTTTAGCCAATAGGCTCAGGTGAAATGGCGAGTGTGAGCATTTCGTCAGCTGCGCTCTGAGCATATGCCGCAAGCACAGCGCCTATTAAAAGCAAAATGCCGACCTTTGGGTCGGCATTTTTATGGTGGAGTTATTACACAGCAGGGGACGCAATCTTGATATGTTTATCACCGATAACGAAAACACCTGTGGTATACTACCGTCGCCGTGCTTCCAAATTCGCTTTACGGGCTTTACCACTCTCGGCATTGTGTGAAAGTATCGTCACTATCTAGATATATTGGTAAATGCATATACACAATGGATATTGTTGTATATAAGAATGGATAAGGAGACCCTATGCAGAAATTAAGTTTAGCATTACTATTTTTATCATTACCCACAATAGCTGATTCAATAAGTTTTGATTCACCGTATGGAACACTTGTTATCACTGAAGATCAATCGTCTATGGAGATAACCTTCAAGTTCAACAACAATTATTTAGGTAACGCGAACGATTATATAAAGATGGATGCAAAACGACTTCCAAATCCTGACGAAGAACATAAAACTATAATAATGCTGAAGGGATTTACAGGTGGGAGTGGTTGTGAAAGCGTACTTTCCATAGTCACAATAAAAGAGGATGGGGTTTTCTTCAGCCCTTCACTTTTAACCTGCGGCGGTGTTCATGATATCTTTATTAAAGATGGATATGTGATTGTAAAAGCTGATGAAGATAGGGACAACAAAGTAAAGGTAACTTATACCGTACTCAACTCTTCAGTATCTAGAAATGGCTTACCAATAAAGGACCCCCGCGACTTTATTGAAAAGTAAGGATATGAAATGCCGCTCACTGGCGGCATTTCATTACATATGCAGGCTTGATTTGGTTTCTAACATGTAGTCTCTATCAGCCTGCTGGGGATAATAGTGAAACATAATTAAGTGTGTGAGATAAACCTATAATATTCATATATTCTAGATGGCTGTCTAGCTCAATTTTCTTCCCAAAATAGCCGATCGCTAGGATAAGCGATAACAATACAGAGTATTACGATACCAACCCCCAGTTCACTAAAATAACCCATTGGCTGCATATAGTTTGAAAATTTCCACAGAAGATCACTCGTTCCCCCACTAGATTTCACTATTTCGCATGAGTTGGCAAAATAAATATTGGTACCGATAAGCACAAACCCAACTCTGGCAAAAGGACCAGTAGTGCATGACCAACTATAAAGAAATGGGAACACATATCGCCATCAGAAAAAACCAAACCGGAACAAAAGTAGAGATGACGGGAACAAGTTAAACACAATGCCGTCAATAACTCTGGTAAATGAGGTGCTATCAAAAAGGGCTTCGTTGCCAGCAACAACAAGCAGCAGGAAAAACCACCTCATTGTTTCCCCCAAGCACCGAGAATGACTATATTATCGTTATATCCTCATCTGCTGAACTTGCGAAGCCAAATATCAAGCGCCATAAAAAAGCCGCCCATCGGGCGGCATTTTTATTAGAGATAACGAGCGATAAGGAATTACCAGCCGGTGACTTCGCGCAGGGCCTTGCCGATATCGGCCAAGGAGCGAACGGTTTTCACGCCAGCATCTTCCAGCGCGGCAAACTTCTCGGCGGCGGTACCCTTGCCACCGGAGATGATGGCGCCAGCGTGGCCCATCCGCTTGCCGGGAGGCGCAGTGACACCCGCGATATAGGAGACCACAGGCTTGGTGACGTGGGCCTTGATATAGGCGGCCGCGTCTTCTTCGGCGTTGCCGCCGATCTCGCCGATCATCACGATCGCTTCGGTCTGCGGGTCGTTCTGGAACATCTCCAGAATGTCGATAAAGTTGGAGCCCGGGATGGGGTCGCCACCGATACCGACGCAGGTGGACTGGCCAAAGCCCTCGTCAGTGGTCTGCTTGACCGCTTCGTAGGTCAGGGTGCCAGAGCGGGAGACGATACCCACCTTGCCCGGCTTGTGAATGTGGCCCGGCATGATGCCGATCTTGCACTCACCCGGGGTGATCACACCCGGGCAGTTGGGGCCGATCATCCGCACGCCGGTCTCTTGCAGCTTCACTTTCACATCCAGCATATCCAGCGTCGGGATGCCTTCGGTGATGGTGACGATCAGCTTGATGCCCGCGTCGATCGCTTCCAGGATCGCGTCCTTGCAGAACGGTGCCGGTACATAGATGACTGAGGCAGTGGCGCCGGTCGCTTCGACCGCGTCACGGACGGTGTTGAACACCGGCAGGCCCAGATGTGTGGTGCCGCCCTTACCCGGGGAGACGCCGCCGACCAGCTGGGTGCCGTAGGAGAGCGCCTGCTCGGAGTGGAAAGTGCCCTGACCACCGGTAAAGCCCTGGCAGATGACTCGGGTTTCCTTGTTAATCAGTACGCTCATCAGTTGGCCTCCGCTGCTTTGACGACTTGCTGCGCGGCATCGGTCAGACTCTTGGCCGCAATGATGTTGAGGCCGCTCTCGGCCAGCTTGATACCACCCAGCTCGGCGTTGTTGCCTTCCAGACGGACCACGACGGGCACCTTGACCCCCACCTCCTTGACTGCACCGATAATGCCTTCCGCGATCATGTCGCAGCGCACGATGCCGCCGAAGATGTTGACCAGCACCGCTTTGACGTTGCTGTCGGAGAGGATGATCTTGAACGCCTCGGTCACGCGCTCCTTGGTGGCGCCACCGCCGACGTCAAGGAAGTTGGCCGGTTTGCCGCCGTGCAGGTTGACGATATCCATGGTACCCATGGCCAGACCGGCGCCGTTGACCATGCAGCCGATGTTGCCATCGAGGGCCACATAGTTGAGCTCCCACTGGGCGGCGTGTGCTTCGCGGGGGTCATCCTGTGACGGGTCGTGCATTTCGCGCAGCTTGGGCTGACGATAGAGGGCGTTGGCGTCGATGTTGATCTTGCCATCGAGGCAGTGCAGGTTGCCCTGCTTGGTGATCACCAGCGGGTTGATCTCCAGCAGCGCGAAATCGCAATCCAGGAACATCTGGCCCAAGCCTAAGAAGATCTTGGTGAACTGTTTGATCTGATCGCCGACCAGACCCAGTTTGAAGGCCAGTTCGCGGGCCTGATAGGCCTGCGGACCCACCAGCGGATCGATGGCCGCCTTGTGGATCAGATGGGGGGTTTCGTGGGCAATCTTCTCGATATCCACGCCACCTTCGGTAGAGGCCATGAAGACCACGCGGCGTGAGCCACGGTCAACCACGGCGCCCAGGTAGAGCTCTTTGGCGATGTCGGTGCAAGATTCAACCAGGATCTTGGTGACCGGCTGGCCGTTGGCGTCGGTCTGGTAGGTCACCAGATTTTTGCCAAGCCAGTTTTGGGCGAAGGCACGGATCTCATCCTTGCTCTTGGCCACTTTCACGCCGCCCGCTTTACCGCGACCACCGGCGTGTACCTGGCATTTGACGACCCAGATATTGCCGCCAATCTTGTCAGCCGCTTCGGCCGCTTCTTGTGGGGTAGCGCAGGCATAACCTTCGGAGACCGGCAGGCCATACTCGGCAAACAGCTGTTTTGCCTGATATTCATGCAGATTCATAGATGCTCTATCCGTGTTGTAGGTATTTCCGTCCGGGGCTGGTGTTTCTCAATCCCCTGTGAATGGGGGCCTGGGCGGCCCCTCGTTATCTTTCAATCGCTCGGGTACTACAGTGCTTAAACGCCCGGCAACACACTGGCTCGGGGCGCAAACCCCTTGCCTGCGTGCTACAGGCTTAGACGTCCAGCAACAGACGGGTCGGGTCTTCCAAGAGCTCCTTGACGGAGACCAGGAAGCCTACCGATTCGCGTCCATCGATGATCCGGTGATCGTAGGAGAGTGCCAGATACATCATCGGCAGGATCTCGACCTTGCCAGCAACGGCCATCGGGCGATCCTGGATCTTGTGCATCCCCAGAATGGCGCTCTGGGGCGGGTTGATGATCGGGGTGGACATCAGGGAGCCGAACACGCCACCGTTGGTGATGGTGAAGTTGCCGCCAGTCAGTTCATCCACGGTCAGCTTGCCGTCACGGCCCTTGCCCGCCAGATCCTTGATGGCCTTCTCGATGTCCGCCAGGCTCATGTTGTCGCAGTCGCGCAGCACCGGCGTCACCAGACCACGCGGGGTGGAGACGGCGATGCTGACGTCGAAGTAGTTGTGGTAAACCACGTCATCACCATCGAGCGCCGCGTTCACTTCCGGATAGCGCTTGAGGGACTCCACTACCGCCTTCACGTAGAAGGACATAAAGCCGAGCTTGATGCCGTGCTTCTTCTCGAAGATCTCGCCGTACTGCTTGCGCAGATCCATGATGGGCTTCATGTTGACCTCGTTGAAGGTGGTCAGCATGGCGGTGGTGTTTTTCGCTTCCAGCAGACGCTCGGCAATGCGCTTGCGCAGACGGGTCATCGGCACCCGCTTGTCGGTGCGACCGCTGAGCGGCGCAACCTTGGCTGCAGGCGCGGCAGCGACGACCGGTGCGGCAGCCGCAGGCTGACTCTTGGCCTTGATGAAGGCTTCCACATCATCCTTGGTGATGCGACCGCCCTTGCCGGTGCCAGTCAGCTTGGCCACGTCGATGTCGTGCTCGCCAATCAGGCGGCGCACCGAGGGGCTCAGGCCATCGGCGCCATCATCGGCCACCGCTTCAGCCGGTTTCTCTTTGGTCTCTTCACCGGCCACCGGAGCGGCGGTAAGGATGGCAATCAGTTGACGGGACAACACGGTCGCCCCTTCCTCTTGCAGAATATCCCCCAGCACACCGGCTTGCGGTGCCGGCACTTCCAGCACCACCTTGTCGGTCTCGATGTCGACCAGCACTTCGTCACGGGCGACCAGATCGCCCGGTTTTTTGTGCCAGGTGGCGATAGTGGCATCGGCCACTGATTCCGGCAGATCCGGTACCTTGATTTCGATAGTCATCCAATCAGTTCCTTTTTACTTCTATGCCAGAGGCTTTACAGGGTAAGGGCATCTTCCACCAAGGCTTTTTGCTGCTTGGCGTGGACAGACATGTAACCGACGGCCGGTGAGGCTGACGCGGGGCGACCGGCATAACGCAGGGTGGCACCGGCTGGCAGCACGCCATCGTAGTGGTGACGGGTGCAGTACCAGGCGCCCTGGTTCTGCGGCTCTTCCTGACACCAGACAAAGTCGGTGACGTGGCTGTAGTCGGCCAGAATCGCGCGCACTTCCTCTTCCGGGAAGGGGTAAAGCTGCTCAATTCGTACCAGTGCCACATCGTGCTGCTCGGCCTTGCGACGGGCATCGAGCAGGTCGTAGTAGACCTTGCCGGAGCAGAACACCACGCGCTTGACCGCTTTCGGATCCAGCGCATCGATTTCGCCGATGGCGTTCTGGAAGGTGCCGTCAGCCAGCTCTTCGAGCTTGCTCACCGCCAGCGGGTGGCGCAGCAGGGATTTGGGCGTCATCACAATCAGCGGACGGCGCATCGGGCGCACTACCTGACGACGCAGCATATGGAACACCTGCGCCGGGGTAGAGGGCACGCACACCTGCATGTTGTGCTGGGCGCACATCTGCAGATAACGCTCCAGACGGGCGGAGGAGTGCTCCGGGCCCTGCCCTTCGTAACCGTGTGGCAGCAGCATGGTCAGGCCGCACATCCGGCCCCACTTCTGCTCGCCGGAGGAGAGGAACTGATCCACCACCACCTGGGCACAGTTGGCGAAGTCACCGAACTGGGCTTCCCAGATGGTGAGGCCAGCCGGCTCGGCGCTGGCGTAGCCATATTCAAAGGCCAGTACCGCGTTCTCGGTCAGCACGGAGTCATACACCTCGAACGGCCCCTGCTCGTCGTGCAGGTTGCACAGCGGGGTGTAGGTGCTGGCATCGGTCTGGCTGTGCAGCACGGCGTGGCGGTGGAAGAAGGTGCCACGGCCGGAGTCTTCACCGGTAAAGCGGATGCGGGACCCCTTGTCCACCAGGGTGGCGTAGGCCAGGGTCTCGGCAAAGCCCCAATCCACCAGCTTCTCGCCCGCGGCCATCAGACGGCGATCTTCGTAAATCTTCTCGACCTGACGCTGCAGCACATGGGTGGCCGGATACTGGCTCACCCGCTCGCCGAGGCTCTTGAGGTGATCCATCGGCACGGCACTCTCATAGGCCATGTTCCAGTCGTGGCCAAGATACGGTGTCCAGTCAACGGAGTGCAGCTCCATCGGCCGCCACTCCTTGCTCACCCGCTCGCCGCGATCCAGCGCTTCGCGATACTCGTTGACCAGTTCGGTCGCCCGCTCCTGAGCGAGGCTCCCCTCGGCCACCAGCTGATCGGCGTAGATCTTGCGCGGGGTCGGGTGCTGTTTGATCTTCTGGTACATCAGCGGCTGGGTCGCACTCGGCTCGTCCGCTTCGTTGTGACCGTGACGACGGTAGCAGACCAGCTCGATCACCACGTCGCGTTTGAAGGTGTTGCGGTAATCCAGCGCAATCTGGGTCACCAGCACCACGGCTTCCGGATCATCCCCGTTGACGTGCAGCACCGGCGCCTGAACCGCCTTGGCGATGTCGGTGCAATATTCGGTGGAGCGCAGATCACGATGGTAAGAGGTGGTGAAACCCACCTGGTTGTTGATGACGATGCGCACCGTCCCGCCCACGCCATAGGCACGGGTCTGGGACATGTTGAAGGTCTCGGCCACCACGCCCTGACCGGACATGGCCGAGTCACCGTGAATGGTGATGGGCAGCACGCTGGAGCCATCCTTGTCACCGCGACGATCCATCCGGGCACGGACCGAGCCGATGACTACCGGGTTGACGATTTCGAGGTGAGAGGGGTTGAACGCCAGCGCCAGGTGGACGTTGCCACCCGGGGTCGCGAAGTCGGAGGAGAAGCCCATATGGTACTTCACATCACCGGTACCCCAGGATTCGCCATGCTTGCCGGCAAACTCGTCGAACAGATCCTGCGCCCGCTTACCGAGTACGTTGATCAGCACGTTGAGACGACCGCGGTGGGCCATACCGATGACGGCCTCTTTGCAGCCCTGTTCACCGGCGCGACGGATCAGCTCCTTGAGCATGGGGATCATGGCGTCGCCACCTTCCAGCGAGAAGCGCTTGGCTCCCGGGAACTTGGCGCCCAGATATTTCTCCAGCCCTTCGGCGGCGGTCAGGCTCTCGAGGAAACGGGTCTTCTCTTCGAGGGTGTAGCTCCCCTTCCCTTCAATGGATTCGAGACGCTGTTGCAGCCAGCGCTTCTCTTCCGTGGAGGTGAGGTGCATGTAGTCGGCACCTATGCTGCTGCAGTAGGTCTTTTTCAGCGAGGCGTAGAGATCGGAGAGCACCATGGTCTCGCGACCAATGGCGTAGGAGCCCACATTGAAGGTGGCCTCCATGTCTGTGCCCTGCAGGTTGTGGAATGCCGGATCCAGTTCGGCAACGGTTTCACGCTGCCACAGACCCAGCGGGTCCAGATTGGCATTCTGGTGACCACGGAAACGGAAGGCGTTGATCAGCTGCAACACCCGCACCTGCTTGGCATCCACTTGTGGATCGGAGACGGGGGCACTGTAGCGAGAGGGATCCTTGGCCAGACGACGGAAATAATCGCGGACCTGGGAGTGGGGTTGTTCAACCGCATGGCCATTGACCTGGGGCAGCTCGCTAAACAGGCTGCGCCACTCGTCGGACACGGAGTCAGGATTTTCCAGGAAGGATTCGTACAAATCCTCGATATAGCTTGCATTCGCACCAGCCAGGTGAGATGACTCCAACCAGGCCTTCATCACGCCGTTATGCATTTCTATCCCTTGTACTTCTTGTTACTGCTGCGCAGCTTGTAGGGGTCAAATAGCCATCCTGCCACGGGTGGGATGGCTATCCAGAAGTCGGGCCAGCGCGGGGCCGGCCCTGATACTAAACAGCCCGATTGAGCAACATCGACTTGATCTGGCCAATCGCCTTGGTCGGGTTCAAGCCTTTCGGACAGACGTTCACGCAGTTCATGATGCCATGGCAGCGGAACACGCTGAATGCGTCGTCCAGATTCCCCAGTCGTTCGGTGGTCGCGGTGTCGCGGCTGTCAGCCAGCCAGCGGTAGGCGGCGAGCAGCCCGGCCGGACCGATAAACTTGTCGGGGTTCCACCAGAAGGAGGGGCACGAAGTGGAGCAGCAGGCACAGAGAATGCACTCGTACAGGCCGTCAAGCTTGGCGCGCTCTTCGGGGGATTGCAGGTGCTCACGCACCGGCGGCAACTTGTCATCGTTGATGAGGAAGGGTTTGACCTTCTCCCACTGGGTGTAGAACTGGGTCATGTCGATCACCAGATCGCGGATCACCGGCAGGCCAGGCAAGGGGCGGATAACGACGTTATTGCCCTTCTTCAGCAGATCGGAGAGCGGGGTGATACAGGCAAGACCGTTCTTGCCATTCATGTTGAGACCGTCTGATCCACAGACCCCTTCGCGGCAAGAGCGGCGGAAGGCGAGCGTGGGATCCAGCTCTTTCAACTGGATCAGTGCGTCGAGCACCATCATGTCGGAACCTTCAGGAATATCAAGACGATATTCCTTCATATGGGGGACGTTATCAACATCCGGATTGTATCTGTAGACAGAGAATGTGACGTTCATAGGGCTGGCTCCGCAATCAGTAAGTCCGGACCTTGGGCGGGAACGCCTCACGGGTCTTGGGTGACATGTTGACAGCGCGACGGGTCATGGACTCGGTGTCCGGGTGATAGAGGCTGTGGCACAACCAGCTCTCGTCGTCACGCTCCGGGAAGTCAAAGCGGCTGTGAGCACCGCGACTCTCGGTACGGAAGTTGGCGGCAACCGCCGTGGCAAACGCCGTCTCCATCAGGTTGTCCAGCTCCAGGCACTCGATGCGCTGGGTGTTGAACTCTTTGGAGGTGTCATCCAGACGGGCATGCTTGAGGCGCTCGCGAATAAGTTTCAACTCGGCCAGCCCTTCTGCCATGGCATCCCCTTCGCGGAATACGGAGAAGTTGTTCTGCATGCAGCGCTGCAGGTCTTTGCGGATCTGCACCGGGTCTTCGCCGTCACGGCAATTTTCCCAGCGATTGAAGCGCACCATGGCGGCATCGATATCGGATTCGGAGGCATCACGACCGTGATCCATCTCGCCCAGGGTATTGACCAGATGCATGCCGGCAGCGCGGCCGAACACCACCAGATCCAGCAGCGAGTTGCCACCCAGACGGTTGGCACCGTGTACGGAGACGCAGGCAATTTCACCCACCGCAAACAGGCCGACCACCGGCACGTCGTTGCCGTCCTTGTCTTGCGCCAGACACTGACCATTCACGTTGGTCGGCACGCCGCCCATCATGTAGTGGCAGGTCGGGATGATCGGAATGGGCTCTTTGACCGGATCCACGTGGGCGAAGGTGCGAGAGAGTTCGCAGATACCCGGCAGACGGGATTCCAGCACCTCTTTGCCGAGGTGATCCAGCTTGAGCTTGATGTGCGGGCCCCAGGGACCATCGCAACCACGCCCTTCGCGGATCTCGATCATGATTGAGCGGGCCACCACGTCGCGACCAGCCAAGTCCTTGGCGTTGGGGGCGTAACGCTCCATGAAGCGCTCGCCATCTTTATTTAGCAGATAGCCGCCTTCACCACGGCATCCTTCGGTCACCAGCACCCCGGCCCCGGCGATGCCGGTCGGGTGGAACTGCCAGAACTCCATGTCCTGCACCCCTACCCCGGCGCGCAGCGCCATGCCGACACCGTCACCGGTGTTGATGTGGGCATTGGTGGTGGACTGGTAGATACGACCGGCACCGCCGGTGGCCAGCACGGTGGCCTTGGCCTTGAAGTAGACCACTTCGCCGCTCTCCATATCGATGGCGGTACAGCCAACGATGTGACCGTCCTGGTTTTTCACCAGATCCAGCGCATACCACTCGGAGAAGACGGTGGTCTTGTTCTTGACGTTTTGCTGATAGAGGGTGTGCAGCAGAGCATGACCGGTACGGTCGGCGGCCGCTGCGGTACGAGCAGCCTGCTCGCCACCGAAATTCTTGGACTGACCACCAAACGGACGCTGGTAGACAGAACCGTTGTCGAAACGGGAGAAGGGCAAGCCCATATTCTCCAGCTCATAGATGGCCTCGGGGCCGGTCTTGCACATGTACTCGATAGCTTCCTGATCACCGATGTAATCGGAACCTTTTACCGTGTCATACATGTGCCATTGCCAGTTGTCATCGTGGGCATTGCCCAGCGCGACCGTGATCCCGCCCTGAGCGGACACCGTATGAGAACGGGTTGGAAAAACCTTGGACAACAGAGCGCAGCTCTTGCCGGACTGGGCAATCTGCAGCGCGGCGCGCATACCGGCACCACCGGCACCAATCACCACCGCATCAAATTCACGAGTTGGAATAGTCACCTTACACACCCCACAGCACGACGAAACCCGTCATCAGATAGACAAACAGCACCACGACCAGGGCAAATTGCAGCGCCCCGCGCAGCCCTACCGGCTTGATATAGTCAGTCAGCACCTGCCACAGACCAATCCAGGCGTGGATCAGTACGCAGAGCAGGGTCAACAGGGTGAATACCTTGGTGAAGGTTTTGGCGAAGAAGCCTGCCCACACCTCGTAGGTGATGTCGTTGAACGCGACAAAGCCCACCAGATAGAGGACATAACAGGTCATGATGAGGGCGGTGGCGCGGATCAGGATGTAATCGTGAACGCCGCTGCGCCCGAAGGTTGCAGAATTGGTTACCATACAAGCACTCCCGCCAATACAGCCAGGATCGCGGTGATCACGAAGGCCACGCGGGCGCTCTGATTACCGGATTCCAGCTCTTCCCAATAGCCCATATCCATGACCAGATGACGCAAGCCGCCCACAATGTGGTATGCCAGCGCAGTCAGGATCCCCCACAGCACGAGTTTGACCAGGAAGTTGTCCATGATGGCAACCACGGTTGCAAACCCTTCGGGAGAGGCGAGTGAAGTACCAAGCATCCACAGCAAGATGCCCAGTGCAACAAAGGTAATGACCCCTGAAACACGGTGCAGGATGGATGCAATGGCAGTGACAGGAAAGCTGATCGTCTGTAGGTCGAGGTTGACCGGTCTCTGTTTGTTTTTCACGCTTGCCCACTCAGCTCCATTGAGCACGTTAGTTATTGTTTTAACTCACACTTGAGGGCACGGAATGGTGATTGTTGGTTTTTTGTTACCAAAACACTCTGAAAAAGCCAAAACGCGAGTTTTCGGTTTCACATCAGGCTTTGCCAAAGCGTTTCAAACACCTGCAGCCATGACCCACGTGGCGCAGTATATCGGCGGCCTTAACCGAAGACAATCAATTAGCTACAAAGAAAACACAAAACCGCAAACTCGATCGCATATTTAATTTAACATTTCATTAATGCCATTAATGGGGTTTCAGCAAAATTGACATTGATAAGGAACTCTGTTTCAAATAAGGCGCTCCAGCCACCTCGGTATGGGTAACAACCTTTGCCAGCGTCATAAAAGTCGTAATAGAGTAGGACTGGAACCAAATTATAAAGAGCAAAGGAGACGTGCTATGGCTGATAAGATAGCCACCCTACACCTGCCCGGAAAAGATCCGGTCGAACTGCCGATCCTCTCCGGCACCATCGGCCCGGATGTCATCGATGTCAGAAAATTGGGATCACAGGGGTATTTCACCTTTGACCCCGGTTTCATGGCCACCGGTTCTTGCAAATCTGCCATTACCTACATTGACGGGGATCTGGGTGTCTTGCTGCACCGGGGTTACCCTATCGCCCAGCTTGCTACCCAGGCCACCTATCTGGAAGTCTGCTATATCCTGCTGTACGGCGAGGCGCCCACCAAGGCGCAATATGCCGAATTCGAACGTCTGGTCACCCGCCACACCATGGTGCACGAGCAGATCGCCTTCTTCTTCCGCGGCTTCCGTCGTGACTCCCACCCCATGGCCATCATGTGCGGCGTGGTCAGCGCCCTCTCCGCCTTCTATCACGATGCCCTCGACATCAATAACGAGCAGCATCGCGAGATCTGTGCCTTCCGTCTGCTCTCCAAGATGCCGACCCTGGCCGCCATGTGTTACAAGTACTCCATCGGCCAGCCGTTCATGCAGCCGCGTAACGCCCTTTCCTATGCAGGCAACTTCCTGCACATGATGTTTGGCGTGCCGACCGAAGAGTACAAGGTCAACCCCATCGTTGAACGCGCCATGGATCGTATCTTCACCCTCCATGCGGATCACGAGCAGAACGCCTCCACCTCCACCGTTCGTCTGGCTGGCTCTTCCGGTGCCAACCCGTTCGCCTGTATCGCCGCCGGGATCGCCTCCCTGTGGGGACCGGCCCACGGTGGTGCCAACGAAGCCTGCCTGCGCATGCTGGAAGAGATCGGCTCGGTGGATCGCATCCCCGAGTACATCGCTAAGGCAAAGGACAAGAATGATCCGTTCCGCCTGATGGGCTTCGGTCACCGCGTCTACAAGAACCACGACCCCCGTGCCACCGTGATGCGCGAAACCTGCCACGAAGTACTGACCGAGCTGCAGATCAAGGATCCGCTGCTGGACGTGGCCATGGAGCTGGAGCGCATTGCGCTCTCCGACCCCTACTTCGTCGAGAAGAAGCTCTACCCGAACGTGGACTTCTACTCCGGCATCATCATGAAGGCGATCGGCATCCCGATGAGCATGTTCACCGTGATCTTTGCCATCTCCCGCACCATCGGCTGGATTGCGCACTGGAATGAGTTCCACTCAGACCCGGACAGCAAGATCGGTCGTCCACGCCAGCTCTACGTGGGCCACCCGCTGCGCGAGTTCACTCCACTCGAGCAGCGCTAACCACTGCGCTGATATGGTTTGTTACAAAGGCGGTCATTGACCGCCTTTTTGTTTGCCGCTCTAATGCCCCCTTTCGCGTTGAAGGAGTCCATCATGAAACCACTGTTTATCAGCGCCGCCTTGCTGCTGATCGCCTGCCAAAGCGCCCCCGCCCCATCACAGGGGGAAACCCTCTATATCAACAGCCAGCTGGTCGATTGCGTGGGGGTTGGCCCGATGCAATGCATGCAGGTTCGCAGCGATGAGCAGCAGCCCTGGACGCTGTTCTACCAGAATATTGAAGGCTTCCAGTTCGAGCCGGGCTACCATTATCAGCTCAGCGTCAGCAAGGAGCAGCTCACCAATGTGCCGGCGGATGCTTCCTCCCTGCGCTATCAGCTGATCAAGGTGGTCAATAAAGTCGCCGCCCGTTAATCGCAGTCTCTCTTTCAGCAACGCATCCCCGCGCCGGGTGGCAACCCGCGCATCTCGTCTATAAAAAACGGGAGGCCTTACGACCTCCCGTTTTTTCTAATTCACCCGCACCCAGTATCACACTTCCTGGCATACGCTATTTTCCTGCGGCCGTTTGATCACGAATCCCCGCTCGATCCCGGCCTTGAATCCCAGCTTCTCGTAAAGCCGATGGGCAGCCTCGCGCCTCTCCCCCGATAGCAGCATCACCTTGTAGCACCTCTGCTCCCAGGCGAGGGCCAACGCCTTCTCCAACACCCGCTGACTCAAACCACGACGGCGAAACCGCTTGGCGGTGATCACGTGCTCTATGATGCCAAATGGCCGCCCCTCGTTGGTCAGCGTCGGAACGATCCCCAGCTGACAGGTCGCCGCCAGCTGACCATCCACCTCGGCAACAATAAGCCGAATGCGGGGATCGCTCAGCAGTGACTCAAGGGTCGCGATAGCCATGTCGGCTGCCAGCGGAGGATCATCGGGTCGCAACTCTCCGTAGAGCGCCAGCAACCCGGCCAGGTCAGTCACTCTGCACGTTCTGATCATCTCCATCCCTTCTCTCCATCCAGACCGACGATATCCACACGGTGTCAGCGCATAAACGAACGGGAGCATTCACGGCGATTCCCCGCTCGTTATATGGATCCTGCAACTCAACAGGAGCGATCAGCTCGGTGCCAGCGCCATATGCAGCAGCGGATAGGGCTTGCCCTGCCCATCCAGCGGTGAGCGGCCCGTCACGGTGAATCCCATCTTCAGATAGAAGCCCACCGCCTGTTCGTTCTGCTCGTTGACGTCAACCAGCGTCGCACCGCACTGGCCGATGGCATGTTCCACCAGCTGGCGACCGACGCCGTAGCCCCGCGTCTCGGGGGCCACAAACAGCATCTCCAGCTTGCCCTCGTGTACTCCGCTAAAACCCGCAATGAGCCCCTCTTCTGTGCGGGCACAGTGCAGTGTCACCGCATCGAAATAGTGCTCCAGGATAAGCGGTCTGAGGGCCAGGATCTCGGCCTCTGGCAAGAAGTGGTGGGTTGCCCGCACTGAGGCCTCCCACAGATCAATGAGGGTTTGATAATCGTCCCCGTTTGCGTGTGCAATCTGCATGGTTGTTTATCCACTGTTTAACATGACTAACCTTCAGCGTTGTTCGCATTCGTTACCCATGACGAGGAGCGAACATGATGATGGCCATTCCAATCAGCGCAATGAACGAACCAACAAGATCCCACATACTCGGCCGAATACCATCTACTAACCAAAGCCAGAAGATGGCGACGAAGATATACACACCGCCATATGCCGCATAGACACGCCCTGCAGCGGTAGGATGCAACGATAGTAGCCAGGCAAACAGCATGAGACTCAATCCTGCGGGGATCAGTAACCAGATGCTGCGACCCTGAGTCAACCAGAGATATGGCAAATAACAGCCAAGGATCTCGAAAAAAGCCGTAATCAGAAACAAGGCTATCGTTTTTAGCTCAAGCATGAGCGGCCTGTGCCCCCCTGAAAAATGGGGAATACTAAAGCAAGCCACTGGAGAACGTAAGCCGAGCGATCTATTTGATCGTCCATTCAAGCAAACCCTCAGTAACAAACCTGAGCAGTCTGCCCGGCTGGAGCAGGGCAGACTGTGGTTGATTAACGAGCCTGCACTGCCTGCAGCAGCACCGACACATCGGCGCCAAAGTTGCGGCTGCGGATCGCTTCACGGATATCCGCTTCGCTGTAGCGGCTGCCTGGGTAGACCACCACACAAGAGGTGTCACCGGGTTTGAGGAAGTGGGTCTCGCCAAACGGGGTATAACGGGTGGCACCGATGCTGATCAGCGCATGGGGAGGATGCCCTGCCTGCGCCAGCAGCCCCTGAATGTGCTCCGCCGGCCCCTCGTCCTGCTGATGGTTGAACTTGTCGATGGCCCAGTCGAGCAGCTGACCGTGGAAGTAGCTGTAATCGATGGCGGCGCTGTCTACCCCATAAGCGTGCAGCTCACCATCGCGCTCCAGATAGCAGGCGATGCGATAGTCATCAAGCTCGCAACCGGCGGCAAAACCGGAGAGCGGCAGCAGATTGGCCGCCAACCCCTTGCTCTCTTCACCCCAGTTCTTCTTCTCGCTGATCTTCTTGGCATTGGGACGACGGATGGAGCAGTCGTTATAGGCGCCAAAGGCGCGGGGATGGATCGCCACCACCTGCTTGTCGGCATACTCCAGCTCGCACCAAAGGGCCACTTCCGGCTCAATCTGCACCTTCTCGTCACCGCTGACCGCCGCTTCCGGCAAAAAGATTGCCTTGTCGCTTAAGGGGAACACCCCGAGCTGACCCGGATGACCCGGCACGAAGAAGGGGAACAGCGCCTTGGGCGCGGTGGTATCGCGCACCACGACCGCCACGAAGTCCGACGCTTCGCCCGCCTGCTCCAGATGGCCAGCGAAATTGCCCGCCACCCCGAGTCCGATAAATTTGCTCTCTGCTGCTATCTGCATCTTGCTCACCTGCATCTTGCCCACGCAAGGTAGCAGGCTCGTCGCCCACTACCGCTAAAGTGGCAAGATTAAACCACAAGGCCCCCGCCTTCGCCCAGTCCGGCCCTGCCGTGGTGTGCGCCAGTCCGCTTTTTTAGGGATGAGGCGGCTGTGGCGAGACAGTCCTTGCACACTCTTTCTGCTACGCGCTCACCGCGCTGGAAACAGTGCTTTTCCGGCCTATCCCCTCTTTCCCCTTGGGACTCAACTTCATCTTTGTTAGGCTGCCTGCATGCAAAACAGCGGCGCGCTTGAGTGCGCCCCGGCTCATTACGGCAACCCCATCGGAGAGAAAACGGATGATCGACAAACTCGCTTGGCTCACCTTTAAAGATCAGCAACTGCTCTGCGCCCGCTCCCACGGCAAGGCGATCTACTACATCCCAGGCGGCAAGCGGGTACCGGGCGAGAGCGACGAAGCGGCGCTGATCCGCGAGATTGAGGAGGAGCTGGCCGTCACCTTGCAACCCAATACCCTGCGCTTTGCCTGCGAGTTCAGCGCCCAGGCCGACGGCAAACCGGCTGGGGTCGAGGTGCGACTGCGCTGCTACACCGGCGAAGCGAGCGGCTCCCCGATCGCCTCTGCCGAAATTGCCGAGCTGCGCTGGCTCGACAGCAGTCACCTCGATGAACTCTCCCCCGTCTCCCGTCTGCTGTTTGCCTGGCTGGTTGAGCAGGGGCTGATCCGCTAACCCCCATAACCGGGAGCGATACAAGCAAAAGAGGTGAGCCAATGGCTCACCTCTTTGCATCACAAGTTGCACAACTCAGGGCAGTTGCACCGCTCGCGCCTGAACTTCCGGCAAGGCAAAGGCATCTTGCGCGGCGATGAGTTGCAGCTCGTAAGCCTGCTGGCGCCAGGTCTCCTGCAACACCGCATCTACCGAGGCGTTGGTGCGTTCGCACGCGCTCACCGCATCGTGGCCTGCCAGCAGATTGGCCAGCATCAGGGCACTGATAAGATCGCCCACACCTACCGGCTGACGGGCAAAGTCGTAGAGCGGACGGGCAATCAGGTAATCCCCTTGCGGGGTCGCCAGCAGCATCTCGAAACGGCTGGCGTCCTGCGCCGCACGACCCAGATGCTTGACCAGCACCAGCTTGACGCCGCGGGCCAGCAGCTGATGGGCAGCGGCGCGGGTTTGATCCAAATCCGCCAGATGGGTATCACAGAGGGTCTCCAGCTCCAGCAGGTTGGGGGCCATCATATCGGCCACCGGCAGCGCCTGCTCGGTCAGGAAACGGGTGACGCCGGGGGCGACGATACACCCCTTCTCAGGATGACCCATCACGGGATCGCAGAAGTAGATAGCATCGGGGTTGGCCGCTTTGACGGCGTTGACCACGGTCAGGATCTCGTCACCCTGCTCGGCGGAGCCGAGGTAACCGCTCAACACGGCGTCACAGCCGCTCAACGCCTCGATATTGCCCAATCCTTTCACCAACGCGCTGATATGACCCGCTGGCATCGCCATCCCCTGCCACCCTTGGGCATATTGGGTATGGTTGGAAAACTGCACCGTGTTGATGGGCCATACATCCATACCAAGGCGGCGCATGGGGAAGACAGCCGCGCTGTTGCCGGCACAACCAAAGACCACGTGGGACTGAATAGAGAGAACGGATTTCATCGGGAATACCACAGCAAAGGATCAGCAAGGTGGGCAATATATCGGATGAAGATAACGATGCGCCACCTTGGCGCGGGATGAACAGGCAATTTCCTGACTAAAGACAGGTTTTTTACGCCATTTAGCCCGCGTCGGCAGAGTGAGCGGCGCCATGATGCGCCGCGTCCCCGTCGTCACATGCCGTTGTGCTCAACGGCATGACGGGCAAAGTGATAGACCCATCCCTCATCACGGGGCATGTCACTGGGTGGCTGAACCAGCGTGGGTAACACGGTCACCTTGCCACCTGCGGCATATTGCAGCGCCATCAGGGCGCAGAGCGCCGCATCGTAGCGATCGGTGCCGACCAGCAGATCCTCGGGCAGCAAGGCCGCCAGCTCGGGTCGTGCCGGGGAGGCCTTGCCACCGACTTTGGCCAGGGCCGGATAGACCTCCAGCACGGCGCGGCTGGCTTGCTCCTGCCCCTTGGGCACCAGCTGCAGATCAGAGAGTTGCGGCAACATGGAGAGCGCCAGGGTGGCGTTGTTGCCGAGCCGGTCGAAGGTGGCCGACAGCGGCTTCTTGCCGTACTGCTGATACAGCCAGCGCTCGCAGTCACGATAGGCATAGGGATTGTCTATCTCCCGCTCGGGCACGACGCAGGAGAGCGGCTGGCCGTTAAGCAGGTCGCGCAAGGCGCGGGGAAAAGCGAGCGGCGCATCGATACCGAGCGCAAGGTACGGGCAGGCCTCAACCTGTTCCAGCACCGCCTCGTCCTGCAGGGCCGGACGCAGCAAAGCGGCCAGATCCGGCGCGACCCGCGAGCTCAGGCGAAACAACGGCGAGACTCCGAGCCAGTGCAGGCTGTTGGTGTCGGCCAGCCAGCCCACCACGGCCACCGCCTGGGCGCTGCCCTGCCAGCCCCGCACATCCCAGCCAATTCCGATTGCACTCATCTGCCCTGCCGTCATCTGTTACCTCTGTGTCACGGATAGAAGGGGCACAGGGTAATCAGCCGAGACGCTTAACGCAAAGCGAACCGCCCACTCAGAACGATTTCTGGAAGTTCACCAGCGGCAAAATGGGGAAAACGCCGTTGGCGGCGTAGTTGGCCAACCCAATCTGCAAGCCGTCGAGGTGTTTGGTGGCATTGATAAAACCGATCTGGAAGGTGGTACGCTCGGCGTAATTGACGAAGCCGACGTTGGCCAGTGCATTGCCCTTGGCGATATTGACCGCCCCCCAGTTAAGCCCCTGCACATTGTTGGTCAGGTTGACCAGCCCGAGATTGACGCCGGTATCCTGCCCCTCATGCCAGTTGATAGCGTTGATGGCCACCCCGCCAAACTGGTGGCGCACCCGACCGGCACCGAGGAAGATCCCGAGCTGCAGGCCGCTGAACTGATCCACATCGGAGAGGGCGAAGATCGGCAGATCAATACCCTTCACCTGACCGGTCCGACCGTAGAGCAGCGAGGCGCGCGCCCCTTCCACCTGATGGGACGCGGGCAAATTGACCCCGGGCAGCGAGACCTGCACCGGAGTACTGGCCTGCGCGACACCGCACAGAGTAAGGGCGCTGCATGCCAGCAGCAGGCGGGAGAGTGTCATGGGACGTTCCTTGGGCCATTGAGAGTGACCCGATCCTAACAGTCAGTGGAGAGTATGGGCACACCAGCAGGGACGAGGTGCGTCACGATACGTCACGGGTGGCCCTCTCACCTGTCCATCAGGTCTTGCGAAAGCGCCACCTTAAGGACAATCGGCCACTTTTTCGCAGCGATTGGCCCCTCTTCCTTTCTTTGCCTGAGCGAACTGCCTAAAATAGTCGCCCTGCTGTATCCGGCATTCATCCATCTAGAGGATTTCCCATGGAGACGTTTCTGCTCGAAGGTCACCCCTTCGTTGCCTTGTGTGACCTTATCAAACATCAGGGGTGGGCCGATTGTGGCGGCGCCGCCAAAGCCCTCGTTGCCGAAGGGCTGGTCGAGGTGGACGGTCAGGTCGAGACTCGCAAGCGCTGCAAGATCGTGGCCGAACAGGTGGTCAACTTCAACGGCATGAAGGTCGTGGTGAAAGAGGGCGTCAGCCCGGAGATTGGCTAATCCCGTCTTGGGGAGCCACTCTCCGGCAACCCGCTAGCTGGCCTTGATCGACAGGGTCAGCACAAAACGCGCCATCGCCTCATCCCCGTTCAATGACGGACAAGTGGCCACCACCTGGATGGGGCGATTGATGCGCTGACCGCTTGCCAGCGATTCGTCGATCATGGCGTCAATCTCCTCCCCCGCTGCGCAGTCGAACTGCACATCCCCCTCCGGTCGTTTCAAAAACTCCCCCTGCACATCCTTGAAGGCGAAGTGCACCTTCTTGCGCCGCTGCCGCCCCTTCTCCATCACCAGCAGACCGCCTACCAGATCGGCGCCGGTCGCCAGCGCGCCAAAATACATGCTGCCCAGATGGTTGCGGGTACGCCATCCAAGGGGAATGCGAATGCGCAGCGCCTTGGCGTTCATCTCTTCGATGATCGGGGCACAAAACCCGATGACGGGAATGTAGCGCCAGGCAAACAGCCGAAGCGCCAAATTGGCTTTGAAGCGTTGCAAATCCATATGCGAACTGATCCGATGAGTTAATGTAAACAACATGTTGCCTGCATCTGCGCCATTCGACAAGCACAGGGTTCACGGTTACGACCTTTTGCCCAACGCAAAAAAACAGAGGGAACCGTATCGGTTCCCTCTTTTCGTTCATGTCGCTGTTACAGCAAATGTGCCGCTCAGGCGCGCTTCTCTTCCAGCCAGGCCCCCTGACTTTGCATCTCGAACAGCTGGGCATAGTGACCGCCGAGGGCCATCAGCTCACTGTGACTGCCCCGCTCACTCACCTGACCGCGGGAGAGCAGCAGGATCTCGTCCGCATCGACGATGGTCGAGAGGCGGTGGGCGATGGCGATGGTGGTGCGGCCACGACGGGCGGCAGAGATCGCCTGTGACAGCGCCAGCTCGGTCTGGGAGTCTACGCTGGCCGTCGCTTCATCCAGAATGAGGATGCGCGGATCCCCCACCAGCGCACGGGCAAAGGAGAGCAACTGCCGCTGGCCGGCGGAGAGGTTCTTGCCCCCCTCCTCCATCAGGGTGTTGATCCCCTGTGGCAAGCTGTGCACAAACTCGGCCAGCTGCACCTCGCTCAGCGCCTGCCAGAGCCGCGCGTCATCTATGCCGGCGCGGCCGAGACGCAGGTTTTCCGCCAGAGTGCCAACAAAGATAAAGGGATCTTGCTGCACCAGCCCGATGCTGCGGCGCACCGCCGCCAGCGACAGGGTATCCAGTGCGTGATCATCGAAGCGGATCTGCCCCTGATCCAGCGGATAGAAGCCCATCAGCAGGCTGATAATGGTGGACTTGCCGCTGCCGGTATGGCCCACCAGCGCCAGCATCTGGCCCGGTTTTGCGGCAAAACTGACCTCCCGCAGCACCTGCTGCTCACCATCGTAGGAGAAGCTCACCCGCTCGAAACTGACCCGCCCTTCCAGCGGGATCATCTCGCCATCGGTGCTCTCGCGGGTTTCATCGAGCAGGGCAAAGACCCGCTCCCCCGCCACCATCGCCTGCTGCAACTGGTTAAGCTGGTTGGTCATCTCGATGAGCGGCTCTATCATCCGCCCCAGATAGCTGATAAAGGCGTAGAGCACCCCCACCTGAATGGCACCGGCGTGGCTCACCCCCTCGTGGGCGAACAGCGCCAACAGACCGATTAGCACCATCATGTAGAAGAGATCGATGAGCGGGCGCAGCAAAATGCCGTTGATCTTGAGGCTCTTGATCCGTGCCGACCAGTGTTGCTGGTTCACCTCGGCAAAGGCGTTGGCAAAGTGGCGCTCCTGCACCATGGCCTGGATCACCGGCATCCCCTGCAGCGACTCGTTGAGGCGGCTGTTGATGTCGGAGAGCAGGCTGCGAGTCGCTCGCACCACCGGCACACTCAGTTTCTGGTAGAGCCACATCACCCCGCCCACAGCGGGCAGCAACAGGGAGCAGACCAGCATCAGCCGCAGATCCAGCAGCGCCATCGAGATGAGGATGCCGCACAAGAGCACCACTTTTTGCACCAGCAAGCCGATCACCTGCACATAGAGGTTCATGATCGCTTCGGTGTCGTTAGTGATGCGGGAAATCAGCGAGCCGGATCGATGCTTGTCAAAGTAGCGGGCCGGCAAGCGGATGGCGGTGGCAAACACCTGCTCGCGCAAGGTTTGCACCACCGCCTGGGCGATACGGTTAAAGCGCAGGGATTGCAAATAGAAGCCCGCCGCCGAGAGTACCTGCAAGCCCAGATAGCCCGCCGCAATCAGGGCTATTGTGGGTAGCACTATATTGCGAGGCGCCAGATAGTCATCGATAAAGAGCTTGATCAGCAGCGGCCCGGCCACTTCGGCGCCGGTGGCAAGCAGCAAACAGATCCCCGCCTGGATCAGCCAGCGAGGATACTGGGCGCAGTAGGCGAGCAGTCGTTTAATGGTCGGATTCACAGGCTCTCCTCCACCGCTTCTTCGAGACGCTGGTAACGCACCATATCTGCATACCAGCCATTGTGCGCCATCAGGGTACCGTGATGACCCCGCTCGCTAACGGCCCCCTGCTCCAGCACCAGGATCTCGTCGGCCTGCTCCACCGCCGTCATGCGATGGCTGACCAGGATCAGGGGGCGACGATGGGCTTTGAGGGCATGCAGAATTTGCTGCTCGGTGTGGGCATCTACCGCCGAGAGCGCATCATCGAGCACCAGAATGGGCGCATCCAGCAGCAAGGCGCGGGCAATGGCCAGCCGCTGTTTCTGGCCGCCGGAGAGGGTCACCCCTTTCTCCCCCACCTCGGTCTCATAGCCCTTGGGGAAACGCACGATATCATCGTGGACACAGGCAATGCGCGCCACCCGTTCGACCTCCTCGCGGCTCGCATCGGGTTTGCCGAGGGCAATATTGGCAGCGATAGTGGTGGAAAACAGGAATGGCTCCTGCGGCACATAGGCAAACTGGCTGCGCAGTGTGGCGAGCGGCAGCTGGTCAATCGGAACGCCACCCATGACAATCGAACCGTGAGTCGGATTGGCAAGGCGCATCAACAGCTTGAGCAGGGAGCTCTTGCCTGCCCCGGTGCGCCCCACCACCCCGAGCATCCCCCCTTGCTTGAGGGTAACGTCGATATCCGCAAGCAGGGTGCGCTGTTCAAGTTGATAGCTCACCCCTTTGATCTGCAAAGGAAAGGCAGAGGTAAACGCGGCCGGCTGGGCGGGCTCTTCGATATCGCTGCGCTCCCCCAGCAGGCTCTCGATGCGGGAGTAGGCGGCACTGCCCCGCTCGATGATGTTGAACAGCCAGGCGATGGCAAACATCGGCCAGATCAGCTGGCCGAGGTACATGGTGAAGCTGGTGAGCTCACCCAGGGTCAACTCATCGCGCAGCACCAGCACACTGCCCCCCGCCACCGCGAGGAAGTAGGAGCAACCGATACAGAGGTAGATGACCGGATCGAACTTGGCATCGATGCGGGCCACCGCCATATTGCGCTCCCCCGCCTGTCTGGTCAGCTCGGCAAAGCCCTCATCTTCCAGCGATTCAACCGCATAGGATTTCAACACCCGCACGCCGGAAAGAGCCTCCTGGGTCTTGTTGTTGAGCCTGGAGAAGGCCCCTTGCGCTGCCTTGAACTGGGTGTAGATCTGGGTGCCGAAGCGGTTCATGAAATAGGCCATCACCGGCAGCGGCAGCAAGGAGACCAGCGTCAACTGCCAGGAGTACTGGCTGCACATGATGGAGAGCACCAATACCCCGACCATGATGGAGTCCACCAGCGTCAGCACCCCTTCGCCAGCGGTCATCTCCACCGCCTGAATGTCGTTGGTGGCATGGGCCATCAAATCGCCGGTACGGTGACGCTGATAAAAATCAGGGCTCATCCGGGTGAAATGGCTGAACAGACGATTGCGCAGGACATAGGCCAGCCGGTAAGAGGCGCCAAACAACATCACCCGCCATACGTAGCGCAGCAGATAGATGAGCACACCGAGCCCGAACAGCCCGGCCAGATAGCGCATCAGGGTGCCATTGTCGAGACCGCCCTTGGCGATGCCATCCACCACCCAGCCCACTACTTTGGGCGGAATAACGGTCAACAGGGCCACCATCAGCAGCAGCGCGATGGCGGCCAGATAGCGGGGCCACTGCTCCTTGAAAAACCAGCTCAATCGTAGAAATACGCTCACACCACCAACCTTTAGCGCTATCTGTCCGTGACCGCTCCCAGGAGCAGCCATCAGACAGATCACGCAGAACAATAGAAGAATGAAAACAATCGCCTCCGGCTGGAGGCGATTCGAACGAAAGCTCATCATATCCCGAACAGGAATGGTTGAGAATAATTACTATTTAATTCACTGTGACATGCGATCATCCCCTAACGAATAGGGATTATACGAGTTTTCATGCTGCTCACCGGTCAGCAAGAAGTGTGACACCTCTTCCCGGGTCTGGCTGAAGACCTGCTGCAACTGCTCCAGATCCGTCTCGCTCAGCACCTCGTTTTGCCGCAGGCGCCACTCCAGCTCACCAGCCACCAGCTGCAGGCGGGCCGCCGAGATATTGGCCGATACCCCCTTGAGGGTGTGCAGCAGCTTGCTGGCCACCTCGGGTTGCTGGCGGCGCAGGGCTGAGCGGATCTCCCACAGATCGTCCTTGTGCTCCGACATGAACAGCTTGAACAGGATCTGCAGCGCCTCCTTGTCCTGCTCCAGCCGCTTGAGGGCATCCTGCAGATCGAGGATCCCCATCATATCCGGCGGTTTCACCTCCATGATCCCCGCCTGCTCAACCCCTTGCGGCTTCACCCATTGCAGCAGGTTGTTGTAGAGATCCAGCTTGCTCACCGGCTTGGTCACATAGCCATTCATCCCCACCCCCAGACAGCGATCCTTGTCGCCGGGCATGGCGCTGGCGGTGAGGGCAATGATGGGCACATCGTGCTTGTCGACCATTTTGCGGATCTGGCGGGTAGCATCGAGCCCGTCCAGCACCGGCATCTGCAAATCCATCAGGATCACGTCAAAAGGCTGCTCGGCGACCCGCTCCACTGCCTCCCGACCATTACTGACCACGCACACCACCGCATCGACCCGCCGCAGATACTCGATGATCAGCTGCTGATTGACCCGGTTGTCTTCCGCCAACAGCACTCGGGTACCCTGCAGCAGGGATTTGAAGTGTTGCTGATCCCCCTGCGCCTCGGCCTTGCGCAGGTTGAGTTCATAGGAGCTGCCGTTGAGCAGCTCATCCACCTTGGCCAACAGGGCATTTTCGGTCATCGGCTTGGGCAGAAAATGGGTCAGCCCCATGCTGTCCATCCGGGCGTGCAACCCCTCTCTGGCCCAGGCGCTGATCATCAGGATGGGGATCCGCCGCCACTGGCTGTGCTGATACATCTCCAGCGCCAGATCGAGCCCATCCTCCTGACCCATGCGCCAGTCGAGGATCGCCAGCCGCAGATTTGGCCCCTCTTCACGGAGCTGCTGACGGGCACGCGACAGGGAGTTGACCGGCAGCACCCGCACGCCCGCGCGAGTCAGAATGTCCCTGGCCAGATCCAGCACCAGCTCGTTGTCATCCATCACCATCACCAGCGGCTGGTTTTCGAAGAAGACCTTCCGTCCTGCCACGCCGTAGACCGCCTGCGCCATCGGGATATCGAACTGGAACAGGGAGCCCACACCGGGCTTGCTCTGGACA
Source organism: Aeromonas sp. YN13HZO-058 (assembly GCF_001921245.1). NCBI lineage: Bacteria > Pseudomonadati > Pseudomonadota > Gammaproteobacteria > Aeromonadales > Aeromonadaceae > Aeromonas > Aeromonas sp. YN13HZO-058. Next base: position 50,056 of record NZ_MQSY01000022.1, read on the forward strand.
ATGATCCTCCCCCCCATCAGTTCGACCAGCCGCTGGGAGATATTGAGACCCAGACCCGAGCCGCCATATTTGCGGGTATTGCCCGCCTCCAGTTGGGTAAACGCCTGAAACAGCTGGCTCTGCTTCTCTTCGGCAATGCCGATGCCGGTATCGCGCACGCTGAAGCGGATCCGCATTGGATGGGGATTGGCCAGCTCGATGGAAACTTCGACTTCACCGCGCTCGGTAAACTTGATGGCGTTGTTCACCAGGTTGACCAGCACCTGCCCCAGACGCAGGGGATCCCCGCGCAAGAAGACCGGCACCTCAGGCGACTTGCGAATGATCACCTCCACATGTTTGCGCTCCGCCAGATCGGCAAACATCCCCGCCAGCGAATCGAGCTGCTCGCTGAGATCGAAGTCGATCTCCTCCAGCGTCAGCTTGCCGGACTCCACCTTGGTCAAATCGAGGATATCGTTGATCAGCAGCAGCAAGGTATCGGATGAGGATTTGATCTTGCCCAGATAGTCCCGTTGTTGCTGATCCAGTTCGGTCTGCAGTGCCAGCGAGCTGAAGCCGATGATGGCGTTCATGGGGGTGCGGATCTCGTGGCTCATGTTGGCCAGAAAATCGCTCTTGGCCTGGGCCAGCAAGCCGGTCTGGCGCGACAATTCGCTCAGCTTCTGATTGCGGCGCCACAGGGTGAAGGCCACCAGCGCGAAGCAGATCAAGGCCCCGCACAGCGCCATCAAATAGAAGCGGTTCATCAGCGAGGAGGCGCGCTCCAGCTTGTCGATTTTCCAGCGCACCAGACTCTCGATCACATGCATGTCGATCAGCTGGTAACGCAAGGCGTGATAGGCGACCACCTGTTGGCTCATGTCCTTGCTCAGGCGGATCAGGGTAGCGATTTCCGGCAGGTGGCCGTAACGGGATACCATCTGTTGCTGCAACCGGGCCAGCGTAGTCTGCTCACGTTTGTCCCAACTGCGCTGCAGATAGTTGCTCAGCTGCGCCAGCTCCTCTACATCGCGATGCAGCGCACTGTCTGACGGGCTGATCTCGCGCACCTTTTTAATCTGGGCCTGCAGGGGGGCATTGATATACTCGATGGCCATTTCCATGGCATGGAGCTTGGCCAGCGCCATCAGATAGGTATCCATATCCTCAAGCAGCGCCTGAGACAACTCGTCTTGCGCCAGCTCGGGATCGCTGCGTACCTTGCGCACAAAACCGTCAAGGGTGATGGATAACTGGTTCAGGCGCTGCTGGACATTGCTGTCATTGGCCTGATCCCGCCCGAGCAGATAGACGGTATCGGCGTTGATCCGGTTCAGCACCACCTCGGCCGCTTCGTTCAGGTCGTGGGCCTGTTGCTGCTGAGTGAGCGACTGCCAGCAGTAGCCCGAAAAGGCGAGCAGCAGGGCAACGATCAGCCCTGGCACAGCACGGTTTTTCCGTGATCCTTTTTTCATCCCGTCTCGACTCTCATCTGGTGGTCGCTGAATTATCCGGTTGGGCAATGAACCTAGGGGGGAATTATCCACTCCCGCCGGTCACTGTGTTACCGTTATTGCTCTGATATTTCGCTGTTGTTTCGCTATTGCGTCATTCTGGCCCCTCATCATATCTCCGGCCAGCACAGATCGAGAAGGAACCAATTATGTCATTTGTCACTACTTATTGTAGCCACTGCTTTACCAGGAACCGCCTGCCCATTACCCATATCGATACATCTGCCAAGTGCGGGCACTGCAAAGCCCCCCTGTTTAGCCAGAGCCCTTGCCTCGGGAAGGCGGATAACTTCGATACCCTGATCAACTCTGATATCCCGGTCGTGGTCGATTTCTGGGCCAGCTGGTGCGGCCCCTGCCAGCAGTTTGCCCCGGTATTTCATGATGTTGCCCATGAGCTCGAACCAAGAATGCGTTTTGTCAAAGTCGATACCGAGCAGCAGAGCGCCATTGCCGCCCGTTACGCCATTCGCAGCATCCCCACCTTGATGGTCTTCAAACAGGGCAAACTGGTGAACCAGATAAATGGCTCCTTGCCCAAGAGCATGTTCAAGCAGTGGCTGGAGCAGTTCATGGATGTTTGATTTATATTTCAGACATGTTTTATTTATGTGTTCATTTCCTCATTTTTATCAATGCTTGTGTGAGTCGAGGCTGATTTTCAACATGTGAGCCTGTTTCAAACAAGTGAATGGATGTAATCTCGGCAACACAAAAACAACCATAAATTAACCGAGAGAACATTATGCACACATCGGCTGTACCCTCTGCTCCATCTCGCTGGCTGGACATCAAATCAGGGATCGTCATCCTGGATGTCCTGCTACTTTGTGCCATGCTCGCCTGGCTCCCGTTTGATCCCATGGTCAACAAGGGGCTGGGCATTCTGGTCTTTATCGCCATTCTCTGGCTGACCGAAGCGCTGCACGTCACCATCACTGCCCTGCTGGTGCCCCTGCTGGCCACCGTGCTCGGGGTGTTTGACATGAGCAAATCCCTCACCGACTTCGCCAACCCGATCCTGTTCCTCTTTTTCGGCGGTTTCGCCCTCGCGGCCGCCCTCTCCAAGCAGGGACTGGATACCCTGATGGCAGGCAAGGTGATGCACCTGGCCAATGGCCATCTGGGTTGGGGCATCATCCTGCTCTTTACCATCACAGCCGCCATGTCAATGTGGATCAGCAACACCGCCACTACCGCCATGATGCTGCCACTGGCGATCGGTATGCTGGCTCGCCTCGATAGCAAAAAAGATCGCACTACCTTCGTGTTCGTTCTGCTGGGGATCGCCTATAGCGCCAGCATCGGCGGCATCGGTACCCTGGTGGGCAGCCCACCCAACGCCATCGCTGCCGCCCAGATGGGGATCGGCTTCACCGACTGGATGAAGTTCGGTATTCCGGTGGTGCTGATCCTGATGCCCTGCGGCATTGCCCTGCTCTATCTGGTGACCCGTCCACAGCTCAACCATCGCGTCGAGATCCAGGATGTCACCATCAACTGGACCCGCGAACGTAAAGTGACGCTGGCAATCTTCCTGACCACTGTTGTGCTGTGGATCGGCTCACAGCCTATCTCCAACGCCTTTGGCGGCATCCCGCAACTCGACACTCTGATTGCCATGGGCGCCATCGTGGCCATCGTGGTCAGTCGCGTTGCCAGTTGGGATGATGTCAACCAGAACACCGACTGGGGCGTGTTGATGCTGTTTGGCGGCGGTCTGACCCTGAGCGCCATTCTCAAGGCCACCGGTACCAGCGCCTTCCTGGCCAGCCATCTGTCGGCCGTGCTCTCCCACGCCAATATCTTCGTGATCCTGTTGATGCTGGCAGCGTTCGTGGTGTTTTTGACCGAGCTGGTCTCCAACACCGCCACCGCCGCCCTGCTGATCCCGCTGTTCGCCGGTGTGGCAGAGGCGCTGGGTGTCTCCCCCATCGTGATGGCGGTGTTGATCGCTATCGGTGCCTCCTGCGCCTTTATGCTGCCGGTCGCCACCCCACCCAATGCCATCGTCTTTGCCAGCGGCCACATCCGCCAGAAGGAGATGATGAAAGCCGGTATGGCCCTCAACGTGGTCTTCACCGTGTTGCTCGCCCTGCTGGCTTACTTCGTTGGCGACATCCTCTGATCCACCTCCCCCCGATAAACAAAAACCCCCGCATTTTTGCGGGGGTTTTTTCATTTCTGCATCCGATTAGCCGATGTTGCAGGGCTTCAGCGCCCAGATCCGATCCACATAGTCCTGAATGGAGCGGTCAGAGTTGAACTTGCCCATGGTGGCCGAGTTGATGATGGCCTTCTTCGCCCACAGCGCCGGATCCCGATACCAGGTATCGATCAGCTTGTGTGCATCCGAGTAGGACTGGAAGTCCGCCAGGGTCAGGTAAGGGTCTCCCCCTTCCAGCAAGGAGCGCTTGATAGAGGCCAGCTCACCCGGGCGACCCGGCGTGAAGTAGTCGGTATCAAACCAGTCCAGCACGGCTTTGAGCTCGGAGTTGGCATAGTAGAAGTCGTACGGGTTATAACCACGCGCCTTCAGCGACTTCACCTCGTCCACGTTCAGACCGAAGATGGCACAGTTTTCGGCACCCGCCTCTTCAGCGATCTCGATGTTGGCGCCGTCCAGCGTCCCGATGGTGATTGCACCGTTGAGCGCCATCTTCATGTTGCCGGTGCCTGAGGCTTCGTAACCTGCAGTGGAGATCTGCTCGGAGACATCGGCCGCAGGGATCAGCTTCTCGGCCAGGCTCACGCGGTAGTTCGGCATAAACACCACTTTCAGCTTGCCCTGGATACGGGCGTCGTTATTGACCCGATCCGCCAGCTTGTTGATGGCATAGATGATGTCTTTGGCCAGCTTGTAACCAGGCGCCGCTTTGGATCCGAAGATGAACACGCGCGGATGCATGTCATAGTCTGGGTTGGCCAGCAGACGACGATAGAGCGCCATGATGTGAATGAGGTTCAGCTGCTGGCGCTTGTACTCGTGCAGACGCTTAATCTGAACGTCAAAGATCGCCTCGGCACTGACATCGATACCGGTTTCGTCCTTGATGACCTTGACCAGCTTCTCTTTGTTGTGACGCTTGATGGTCATGAACTGCTGCTGGAACGCCTTGTCGTCGGCAAACTTGGTGACGGCGCGCAGCTTGTCGAGCTGCAACGGCCACTCCTTGCCCACCACTTCGTTATAGAGCTCGGCCAACTCGGGGTTGCAGGCCAGCAGCCAGCGACGCGGAGTCACCCCGTTGGTCACGTTGCACATTTTTTCCGGCCACAGCTCGGCATACTCGGGGAAGAGATCTTCTTTCACCAGCTTGGAGTGGATTTCGGCCACACCGTTCACTTTGGACGAACCGATCACACACAGGTTGCCCATGCGAACCTTGCGCACGTCTCCCTCTTCGATGATGGAGAGCTTGGCCTTGATGGCGTCGTTACCCGGCCACTTGGGCTCGACCAGCTCGCTCAGGAAACGGGCATTGATCTCGTAAATCACTTCCAGATGGCGAGGCAACACCTTCTCGAACAGACTGACTGACCACTTCTCCAGCGCTTCCGGCAGCAGGGTGTGGTTGGTGTAAGAGAAGACGTGATAGCAGATGGCCCAGGCGGCATCCCAGTTCAGATCTTCCTCGTCCACCAGTACCCGCATCAATTCGGGGATGGCGACAGTCGGGTGAGTATCGTTGAGCTGAATGGCAATTTGCGCGGCAAAGTTGCTGAAATCGGCACCATGGACCCGCTTGTAGCGGCGCATGATGTCCTTGATGGAGCAAGCACAGAAGAAGTACTGCTGGATCAGACGCAGCTCTTTACCTGCATCAGTCTCATCGTTCGGATAGAGTACCTTGGAGATGGTCTCGGCCTGGGCTTTTTCAGCCTGGGAGTCGATGTAACCACCGGCGTTGAACACGTCCCAGTCGAAAAACTCGGAGGCGCGGGACTCCCACAGACGCAGGATGTTGACGGTGTGACCGCCAAAACCGACCACCGGAATATCCCAAGGCACCCCTTTGATCTTGCGACCGGCGTGCCACACCTTCTTCAGGCCGCCATTGTCACCAAACACGGTCTCGACGTAACCATAGAGCGGCACTTCTTGCACCGACTCGGGACGGCAGATCTCCCAGGGGTTGCCATATTCACGCCAGGAGTCCGGGCGCTCGATCTGGCGGCCATCCTGGATCTCCTGACGGAACAGACCGTGTTCGTAATGGATACCGTAGCCAACCGCCGGATAGTTCAGGGTGGCCAGCGAGTCGATAAAGCAGGCAGCCAGACGACCCAGGCCGCCGTTGCCGAGTGCCATGTCCGGCTCTTGTTCGCACAGGTCGGTCAGTTCCAGACCGAGTTCGCCCAGCGCCTCTTCGCAAGTCTTGTAGAGGGAGAGATTGTGCAGGTTGTTGGAGGTCAATCGTCCCATCAGGAATTCAGCAGAGAGATAGTGAATCGCACGAGTATCTTTCTTGAAGTGAGTCTGCTGAGTGCGGGTCAGGCGCTCGTACACCTGTTCATTGACGGCCGCAGCAGTGGCTTTCCACCACGCTTCGGGAGAGGCTTTCTGTTCGCTTGTTCCCAAGGTAGAACGCAGGTGACGCACGATACTCGCCTTGAGCTGATCTTTATCCAGTTGGAGATCCTGGTCTGTCTTCTTCTTGGTAGCCATAAACCATATTCCTTCGTTACAAATAAAATTGTTATCCCGCTTGCGGGACCGGCGCTGTTGTTATCTCAAAATATGTACCGGCGTGAGAATACTAACTAAAGCGGCAGAATTAAAAGTTAACGCAAGTCACACTTTAACCGATAAAAACAGCCTGAAAAGCTTGAAAACCCTTTCCTTTAACTGATTACACAAAAACAAATATCCCCTTTATTATCAACACCTTAATAAGGAAATGAAAATATTATGACATGAATAGGTTTTCAGAGATTGCCAAGCCTTGAAAATCCCTGAAAATAGGCAACAAGACGGCGCATTGAAACCGGTTTCAATGCGCCTGAAAAATTACCGTATAAATATGAAGCAATCATTGCCCCCCTCAGCGATGTGCCTTGAACTGATTGCTCAATGGATCGTAATGGTACCCAATCTGATCCAGACGCCCTGCCAACTGCTCTTCACTCATATCGTAATAGGCCAGCAACTCCTCCAGCCCGTCACACTCAAGCCTTAGCTTCTCATTGATGATGCCCAACAAGATGTTGGCATCCAGACGCTGCAAGGTACTGATATCCATGGCGGCACCTCCTTTAAATGACCTGTATAACCATGGGCGGTTACACAAGGTTTGTCCATAGCACGAAAAACACCCAGCCAGTTTTATATTAAATAACGTTTAAAAACATGATGTTATTAATGGCACATGCCAACACCATCACATTTTTCAGCAAAAACACCTTGTCACTGCCTCAGGATAGAACTACTGTATGCACATACAGCTTGGATATTCATACAGGAAACCGTATATGAACCAGCCCCTGCACTCACTGCCCTTTGCGATGAATCGAGCCATGAGCAACCCCTGGCCAACCAGAACCGCCTGCAAGGCAGAGTCGGCTCATTATGGTGTGACTATCCAAGCTGAGGATCAGCTTCTCAGCGAGCTGAGCAAGCTTGGGGAGGCTCATACCGGCTGGATATTGTTGATCGCCCCGCCGGGACGCCCCACAGCAAGCCACCTGGAAGAGCGAGGCATCGATCCCAACAGAGTGCTTGTGGTACACAGCCCCAAAATCAAGAACTGGCAGCAAACCCTGGAACGCAGTCTGGGCAATGGTCACTGCGCCGCTGTGTTTACCTGGCTACCCGAGCAGATCGAGCTGGATCACGTCAAACTGCAGCGTCTGGGGCAACAATCCGGCGTACTGACCCGCTTCTTTGGCACTCAGCGCACCAACCCCAACACACCTCTGTTGGCCTATGCAGAGCAGGATATCTATCTCAATCACTAAGTTAAAATTTGGCCCATTGTTGGACATGGCTGCAACGACAAAGCCATTGCCATCATTACTCAGTAAAATCCCTGAAAAAACAAACAACATGAAAAAGCGCCTGCATTGCTGCAGGCGCTTTTTCATTGGCGGCCAGCGGGCCATTGGGCCCACTTACGCGTTCGCGCAAACTTACTCTTCGGGACAGGGCGCCAACGCCCCCCGGCGGCGACCCACCACCACTGGACGCACCAGCAGCTGTGCCAGCAAGACACCGAGCAGAGTCAGCCCGCCCCCGATCAGGTGATAGCTGGTCAGCCGCTCGCCCAGCAGGGTGATGGCAAGGCCAGCCGTCATCACCGGCAACAGGTTCATAAAGATGGCGGTACGGTTGGCGCCGAGCAGGGTGATCCCCTGCATCCAGAGCCAGGGACAGAGTGCCGATGCGGGGATCCCAGCATAGAAGATCAGCCAGAGCGCCCGCCCCTCTGGCAGCTGACCATCCACCAGCAGAAAGAAGGGGGTAAGGATCACCACACTGCAGAGCACCTGACCATAGAGCAGCGACCAGTTGTCGAGCCCCAGATCCCACTTCTTGAGCAGCACGCTATAGAGGGCATAGGTGCCCGCCGAGAGCAGCATGTAGACCGAGCCGATATGAATACCCTGGGTAAACAGCCGGGTCGGATCCCCCTGCCCCAGCAAGATAGACAAGCCAAAGATGGAGAGCAGCGCACCCAGCACGGCACCCCAGGTGGGCCGCTCGCGCAGCAGCCAGATGCTGAGCAACACCGTCAACAGTGGCGTCAGTCCCATCATCAACCCCATCTCGGTGGCCCCCATGGTTTGCGCCGCGTAGTAACCAAAGGTCTGGTTGAGCACCATGCCCAGCAACGCCAGCATGGCGATCTGCCAAAGACCAGCACGAAGACGAGCGCGTACACGCCATACCCGACGGGCCAGAAACGGGCTTAATACCAACGCCGCCACCACCCAACGTGACCAGGCCAAGGCCGCGGGGGACAACACACCGACCGCCAGTTTGCTGACGATGCCATTACCAGCCCAGATGGCAATGCAGGAGAAGGGAAACAGAAAGGCAAGGGGCATGAGACGATCCAGACCGAAGAGACAACAGCGAGCCAGTATAGGGGGCGACGGGAGAGAAACAAAGGTGCGGAGCTGGCCGGGCATCGCGCGAAAGCCCGCGGCCAGAAACAAATATGCCCGCAAAAGTGCGGGCATATCAGTGCAGAAACACGTTCAGAAGCGCATCACGCGGCATCCATGTGCAATCTGGAGATCAGCTCGTTGACCTCGGTGACTGTCTGGCGGTGGGGAATATCCGCCGGATTCGGCATCAGCAACAAACCGGACTGGAAATCAAACCGCCCCCGACCATGGATGTAAATCCGACCTTTAAAGAAGGTTTTGACATGCTTTGCCACCATCAGTGGCAGGTACTTCTTGAACACTCTCATCGTTTGCAACCTCTTGCAGTTGTATCCGTATGACAGCAGCTTCTGCGAATTAATTCCGTAAAATATTTATAAAAATCCGGAAAACTCGCCCATCTCTTCCCAAAAAATTCAATCTATAACTTTTTATTAACTTTTAGCCTATTGTATGCGGCCCTTCGAGCCAGAGCAAGGCTCCTTTGCCATGGTGCCACTCGATACAGGCGATGCCCGAGGTGGCGAACATGGGTGCTCCTGCGGCCGGGCAGAGGCTTTGCACCAGATAACCCACCAGCGGCAGATGGCTGACCATCAGGATCTGGTCATGTTGCTGCGCCAGGGTGGCGAGGTAGCTGGCCACGAAAGCGGGATCACCGTAAGGGGTAATGTCGCCACTCTCTTCAACGGCTGCTGCGTCAGGTAATTCACTGCATATGGCTTGCCAGGTCTGGCGTGCCCGCAGATAGTTGCTGTGGATCACCCGATCCAGCGGGCCAATCAGCTGAGGCGCCAGCCAGCGGGCCATCTGGATAGACTCTTCAATACCCTGCTCGGTCAATGGACGCTGTTCATCTGTTTTCGCATTCATGCCAGCCTGGCCATGACGCATGATATAGATCTTCATTACAACCTCGCCCAACGGGCCTGTTTTGATAGCTGGCGGATCTTACCCCGCCACGGGTGTGGAAACAATTGCGCTACCTCTCAGAAAAGGGTTTGCCTGACGGGATAGCGGGGTCGATAATCATGTTTAAATTCAAATAAATCCAACGTGAGTCACACGCCAATGAGCCCATATGCCAGTCCCAATGACCATCGGCAATACCATTTTCTGGAGCTGGCCAACCGGCTCAGGGTCTTGTTGATTTGTGATCCCGACACTGACAAATCCGCCGCTTCTCTGGCGGTCAATACCGGCCATTTTGACGATCCTGCCGACCGGCAGGGGATGGCCCATTTTCTGGAACACATGCTGTTTCTCGGCACCGCCACTTACCCCAAGCCTGGTGAGTACCAGCAATTTATGAGCCGTCATGGCGGCAGCAACAACGCCTGGACCGGCACCGAATTCACCAACTTCTTCTTCGAGATCGACAACGGCTTCTTCGAAGCGGGGCTGGATCGCTTCGCCCAGTTCTTTATCTGCCCCACCTTTGATCCGGAGTGGGTGGACAAGGAGCGCAACGCGGTCGACTCCGAGTATCGTCTCAAGCTGCAGGACGACATGCGCCGCAGCTATCAGGTGCATAAAGAGACGGTCAATCCGGCGCACCCCTTCTCAAAATTCTCGGTGGGCAACCTCGATACCCTGGCCGATCTGCCGGGACGGGATCTGCGCTCCGACCTTATCCGTTTTTACGAAAGCCACTACAGCGCGGATCGCATGGCGCTGGTGATGATCTCGCCACAATCCATCGATACCCAGTTGCAGTGGTGCTGTCGCTATTTTGCTCCCATTTTGAATCGCAATTTGGGAACTCCGGCCCTCACCATGCCGCTCTATCGGCTCGATGATCTCGGCGTGCGCATCCACATCAATCCGGTCAAGGAGACCCGCAAGCTGTCGCTCAGCTTCCCCTTGCCCAATGTGGACGAGTTTTACGACAAAAAACCCCTCACCTTCCTGAGCCATCTGATTGGCTACGAGGGGGATGGCAGCCTGCTCTCCCTGCTCAAGGCGAAAGGCTGGGTCAATCAGCTCTCGGCGGGCGGTGGCATCAGCGGCGCCAACTTCAAGGATTTTGGCGTCAACTTCGGCCTGACCCCTCTGGGCCTTGAGCATGTGGACGACATCCTCGCCGCCCTGTTTGGCTATCTGAAACTGATTGGCCGCGAAGGGCTGCAGAGCTGGCGCTATGACGAAAAACGGACCGTGCTCGAATCGGCATTCCGCTTTCAGGAGCGCGGCCGCCCCCTCGATACCGTCTCAGGGCTGGTGCTAAACCTCTTTAGCTATAAGCCTGAGGATCTGCTCTACGGCGACTACATGATGCGCGAATATGACGAGGGGCTGATCCGCCGCTTCCTCGCCAAGCTCACCCCGCACAACCTGCGCATCACCATCACTGCGCCGGAAGTGGCGACCGATCGGCTAGCTCGCTGGTATCAAACCCCCTACAGCGTGGCGACCATTACCGAAGCCGAGAAAATTCGCTGGCAGCAGAGCGAGCCGGAGCCGGCGCTGGCGCTACCCAAGCCCAACCCCTTTATCAGCAGCCGGCTCGATCCGCGCACGCCAGAGCTTGCCGCCGACATGCCCGCATGCCTTATCGATCGCCCCGGTTTTCGCCTCTGGCACCTCCATGAGCACCTGTTCAACGTGCCCAAGGGCAATCTCTATATCTCTATCGACAGCGAACATGCGGTCAAAAATCCGCGCAATATCGCCATGGCGCGCCTTGCCGTGGAGCTGTTGGCCGACCACCTCAACGCCCTTACCTATCCGGCGGAGCTGGCGGGGCTGGGCTACCAGATCTATGCCCATCAGGGGGGCTTTACCATCAACCTGAGCGGCTTTGCCGACAAGCAGCCGCTCTTGCTCGACATGATCCTCGGCAACCGCACGCTGGGGTATCCTGATCCGGGCCGCTTTAGCGAGATCAAGGAGCAGCTCATCCGCAACTGGGACAACCAGTCCAAGGCGCGCCCCATCTCCCAGCTCTTTAACCAGCTCACCAGTTTGCTACAACCCAACAACCCGCCGTTCGAGCAGTTGCTGCGCCACCTGCGCACCGTTGAGCTCTCAGAGATGCCCGCCTTTGTCGCCAAGCTGTTTGGCGAGGTGCATGTCGAGGCGCTGGTACACGGCGACTGGACCGCTGCCGAAGCGCTGGAGCTGGCCGCCCTGATGGAGCGCCACCTGAGCGATATCAATGGCACCAGCAGCAAGCCGAGCGGCGAGACCCGCCGCCCGCTCATCTCCATTCAGGACAGGGGCACCCTTATTCGCGAGCAGGGTTGCGATCACGAAGACTCGGCGCTCTTGGTCTATTACCAGTCCCGCACCACCCGGGCCCGGGATCTCGCCTGCTTTACCCTGGCGAACCACATCATGTCCTCCACCTTCTTCCATGAGCTGCGCACCCGCCAGCAACTGGGTTATGTAGTGGGCGCCGGCAACCTGCCCCTCAATCGCCACCCGGGCCTGATCTTCTATATCCAGTCGCCGGTGGCGGGGCCGCAGATCCTGCTCGATGCGGTGGAGGAGTTTATCGACCTCTTCCCGCTCGCCATGCTCGAATTCACCGAGCAGCAGTGGCAAGAGAGTAAAGCGGGGCTGCAAGCCCAGCTGAGCGAGCGGGATGCCAATCTGCGCAGCCGCGGCCAGCGGTTGTGGGTCAGCATCGGCAACAAGGATCTCGGGTTCGATCAGCGGGAACGGGTCTGTGACGAAGTGGGCAAGTTGAGCCGCGCCGATCTGGTGCGCTTTATCACCCAGCTGCGCTCGCGCACCTCCGATCGGCTGATCCTCTGCAGCTATGGTCAGGGACACGAACATGACGAGCGGATCACCGGCCAGTTTATCGATGATCCACGGGCATTTCGGCTCAATGCCGCCACCTTCGAGGCCTGATCAGGCCTCGCACTCCCCCGTTTTTCCTTCCCACGGCAAATCGCAGGCAATAAAAAGCCGACCCATCAGGGTCGGCTGGAAAAACCATAACAATTGCGACCAAAGCCGCCAAAAGTGAACATGAGCGTGAAAATCAGACACTGAGTTGCTGATCAGCAAGCGGGACGGGCCCGATACTCGCTTTGCAATGCCAACAGTGATTGAGAAACAGCCTCATATTAGGCACTCCCCCAGACAGTCACGTTGATCTATGTCAAAGGAGGTAGCGAAGAGCGCGCGGCCCGACGATTTGTCGGCGCAGATCACCCTTTGCCTGCCCGTTAGCCACGGCGAACCAGTCGGTAGGCCACCTCATCAAAGTAGGAGAGCTGACCCGCCAGCACACGCGGGTGATCCACCTCGGCGGCGCGCCCCAGCACCTCGATGCGAAAATCGCGCTCGAAAAGGGCCCGTACCTCCATCTCCCCCACCGAGAAGGGGGGCTGAGTCTGCTGCTCCGGCTGATATTCGAGGGTCACCAGCAGGATCTGGCCACCGGTCTCGACCAGCGAACTGATCAGGGCCGCATACTGGCGACGCATCGCGGTCGGCAGGGCGATCAACGCCGCGCGATCATAGACCAGCCGGTAACGGCGACCCAGACTGGGGGCGGCGAAAAAATCCCCCTGAAAAATGCGCAGGCTGTCCACTTGATGGCACTGATAAGGGCCCACCTCGCTCACGGTCGCGGCGAGCTGGTTTTCACTGAAGAACTGGCTGACAGCAAGGCTCGATAGCTCGAAACCGTCGACCGGATGGCCCTGAGCGCTCAGCCAGAGCATGTCGCGGGACTTGCCGCACAGGGGAACCAGCACCGGCTCGTCCGCTTGCTGGGCCGACCACCAGGATTGCAGCCAGTGGTTGAAGTCCGCCTGATGAAAGCCAATCCGGTTCTCTTCCCAACGCTGATGCCAAAACGCAGCTTCCATCGTTATTACCCTTCTGTTCTAAAGATGCCTCAATATCACAACTTAACCGGCACCGCGCAACCCTCTGCCCTTCCCTTTTTGCCGCGCAGCCTCTGCGTGTTATCGGGCGAATGACGGGACCTCCCCTTGCCCTGTGCCTCGCTGTCGCAATGAGCGCTATCGGGTGTGTTGATGACGGGCAGAGGCACGCCAATCCATGCGAACGAGTCATGCATTAATAGCGATTAATGAGAGAAGGGAATGACGTTGGCAGGCCAAAACGTGCCTGCCAACGCCAGAAAGATCACGACAGCGTGGCGCGAGCGGCCGCCAGCTGACGCTCGATATAAGCAAAATCGGGGCGTTCGGCAGGGAGTTCCGAGAGGCAGGCCGCTTTGAGCTGATGCAACCCATCAAGCGGTGAGTCTTGCGTATCGCAATGGGCCAGCAGCTCTTCCAGCAGGCAGCCAAAGGCGCGCACTTCCAGTCGCTCAAGACCCACGGCCCGCTCGCGGTTACTGCTGTCATAGCTGTTACGTTCATACAAAGAAGCCGCACCGAAATCCCCCAGCAGGGCGCGAGCTGGCGCGTCAGGCCCACGGGCAAACAGGATATTGTGACCGTAGAGATCCCCGTGCATGATGCCCGCGCGGTGCAGATGGTCCGCCACCGAGGCAATGCCGTGAGCCATCGCCAGCGCATCCGGTACACAGAGGCGCAGCCCCTCGGGATAGACATCCCGGGTGCAGGAGTCCAGGCTCGGCGGCCCGGCCAGATTGGCAAAGGCCGGGTCGATCAACTCCATTACCAGCGCCGAAATGCCGGAGGGGTGATCAGCCACTTTACCTATCACCTTGATAAGGTTGGGATGGCTGTCTGCCACCAGCGACGCAGCCATCTCACAGCGGGGCAACCCGTCGCTGGTCACCGCCCCCTTGAACAGCTTGACCGCCACCTGACTGGCATCGGCTCGGCCGCTCGCCTGACTCACCTCATCGGCGCTCTCATCAGCCATGTCACCAACCATGTCATCAAAAATAGTGGCGCGATGGATAACGCCGGATGCCCCCTGCCCCAGCAGCTCGCCGAGCGCCAGCGTCTCCCAGGCAAGGGGCGCGACATGGGCATCATCGATGGCCCGCGCCTCCTCCCCTTCGCTAAAGGGGTTGCCGGAGTAGGCGAGCCATGCAAGGCGCGGCAGCGCCAGCAGCCACTCGGGGAAGCATTCGATACGGTTGGCGGCGATGCGCAGCAGCTCCAGATTGCGGCAGTTGGCAAGGCTCGCGGGCAGCGCGCGCAGGCGGTTGCCCGCCAGCATCAGCTTTTGCAGGGCGTCGCACTGGCCCAACTCATCGGGCAGCCGCTCAATTGCGTTATCGGTCAGGATCAGCCAGCGCAAACCGGCGGGCAGCGCTTTGGCCGACACGGTGGCAATCCGGTTGGCCTTAAAGCCCACCATGGTGAGCGCCGGACAGCGCCCCAGCACCTCGGGCAGCTCGGTAAAGCGGTTCTCGGAGCAGAAGATGATGCGCAGTTTGCTGAACCCGGCCAACTCGTCAGGGAGCGCGCTTAGCTGGTTGCCGGTGAGATCCAGCACCTCCAGCGTCTCTTTCAGGCTCAAAATCTCGTGGGGGAAAACCGCGAGGTTTTCAGAGAGCTTCAAATGGCGGGCACCGCACAGTTCACCCGCGCGCAGCTGTTCCAGAGTATGCATAACCGTTTCTCAATCCTGATGATCTGCCTGATGACGTAGCCAGCCATCAGCACGCGCCGAACTTGGGTCCGGCGATTTTAAAGGGGGGCATTATAAAGAATTCGGGGCGCAGATCGCCCCTTTTGTTGCTTTGGCAAGGAATAGCGCTCAGCCACATCACCCCAGCGAATTGACGAAGAGACGTAGGGTGCAATAAGCGCAGCGCATTGCACCATTTTCAGAGCGGCGTTTGTGCAAGATATGAAGAAAAAGTTGAGGTGCAATTTCATTGCACCCTACGGCACTTAGAACAAAATGCGTTGGCAATTCCTCTTTAGCCGTTCGTGATGTGAAATTTGATACATCTACTTTTGGTGATAAGACCGAGCTAAAAGTAAGTCAATCGTAATAGACCTGTCTTGAACTACATCACGAAAACAAATGCTCCCCTCCATAGCTTGTCCACCATGAATAGCTTTCATCAGCATGACTCCTTGGGAGTATTCTTTTTTGTTTTTAGAGCGAAAAATAAATGTGAAGTACCCTTCCCAATATTCACCTGTAACATCATAAACCGTCAAAAATGACTTATCACTACTACCATAATCTATCTGAAAAGTGCCTTTTACCTTTTCAGCACTTTGATTTATTGCTAACGTATAAGAAATCTCGCTATGGCCATCAGGCCTCGGATTTCTCTGTTTCATAGACCAAATACCGGATACATCTGCACCACGATATAACATTTTTTTGATTAGCGGGCTGACTGTGTTACGTATCAATGCTGCTGTCACCCATAATAATCCGGTCGTGAGTACACCTGAGACAATACCTAATAAAATTGTTTCAACAACGTTCACGTAAACCTCTTAGAATGATGAATTTTATCCACGAACCGTTATTTCACACAACATCCGCTCGGGGGTCACAAAGTAATACCGATACCACCTTACACTCTCTTAAACAGTTTTTTATGTTTATTCCTTCCAATCATGCAAAATATTATGAACAGCTATATATTCTCTTGATGGTCTATTTTTAACATTGTGTGGGAGATGGATAGTTTTTCCATGTAGCTCAGTTGACATTAGCCGTTCTAATTCAGAGTAATTACCATCTGCACCATTTTTATCGTAGTACTGAATTTTATATTCACTTGACAATGTGATAAACCCAGCATCGAATAGACGATGATGAAAGCTATTTAACAAAATACCGTTTCGTACATCCATTCTTTGTGAGTCGGTTGCATGCTTCCAAGGTATTATATGTGCAGCTTCAAGCCCCTCTACAAATGAAAGCTCGGTAAATGCACAGCGATACGAATATGCTTTAAGCAGCGCTTGCCTAAACAATATTTGCTTGATACCTCTGGACTTTATTTTATTGTAAATTTCCCCTGATGAATCTGGATCATAGACCAATGACTTAATGATGTTTGGATAAGATAGCCCTTCGAGTGAAAAGCCAAATGGGTTACCATGGCGTACCCAATTGAAATTAAATACTTCCTGTAAACCCTCTCTAAAATTCTTTAAGTCATATGCAATAAAACCATTGCCAGGCTTTCCCGTAGAGTTAATTATCAGAATGGTTAAAGGTGGTATATTTTCTGCTAAGCAATAATCTTGTATTACACCTAAAACGAACCTAATAGCTCGATGATGAATACCAATAGCATCACCTAGTTCCTTATATGTAATAGTTTTTCCAGCTTTAGCTCTTTGAGCCAATATAGGCCAAGCTTTATAAGCTCTCTCGATTTGGTTAATTACCATATTGATACAACCTCATAAATACAACGCCAGCCTAAGGGACTGGCAATCTACTACCAAAAACTCAATCACAATAACAATAACAGCAACCACCGCAGTTCAATGGCACTGGAAACGCCACACGTTGACAGTATCTCTTTTTGCTGCTTTGAAGCATGCAATGTCACTGATCTGACTCAGAGGTTAATCCAAAGAGGTTATTTATAAACGTTTATCATAGCGAGCAAGGCAGATAAGAAAAAGAGGATGATGAAAATTTGCTGAGCTAGATCAAAAAATTAATCAACAAGTACAAATACTGACCCCATATCCCTGATACCGGATCGTTGATAAAGAAAAGACGCCCTAAGGCGTCTTTCTTATTTTCAGGCTTTGGAGCAAACCGGTTAGGAGATCTCCCCCTCCACGACTTGCCCGCAACCCAATCAAATCGGGGTAATGGAGGTGATATGGGCATCTCCGTCCAGTGACTTGAAGCTCTGCACCACGGCTTCGCCATGGATCGGTTTGGCAAGCTTGCACTTGAAGCGGTAGTGGGTGCCGGCCACCACCAGGGTGGATACTTCAAAGGGTACGTATTGCACCCCGACAAATCCTTTCAGCGCTTGGTCAAATACCGCCTGATCCTCGGCGGTCAGCTTGTGATATGGGTCTATCCACCCACCAACACGGCTTGTTCTGACATATCAAACTCTCCCTGCTCTATGGTCCCGACTCGTTTAGCCGGTCGGGCTGCGTCCCGTTGATTCAAGTGGTTTCCGGTCTCCGCAGGGGTGTCATCACTGCCGGTTGGCACGATGGCGATGGGTCCGTTTGTGCAGCTATCTGCACCTGGATCAGCCCTCCCCCCAGCCACGAGCCGCTGTTAACAGCAGGCTCAATTGGCATGAGAGAGCCTGATGCGGGATGGAAAAAATACCCCTGTCACATATGACAGGGGCAAGGTGGCGAAAAAGCGGCTCGAAAAAGAAGATGTGTAGCGCAAACGATTGAAAAAAGAAAAGACGCCTCAAGGGCGTCTTTTTGCATTTTTATGCTCGAAGGGTAGAAGGGCGCGAGCCGCTTATTCCCATTCGATGGTTGCGGGCGGCTTGCCGGAGACGTCGTACACCACGCGGGAGATACCGTTGATCTCGTTGATGATGCGGTTCGATACGTGACCGAGGAAGTCGTACGGCAGGTGAGCCCAGTGGGCGGTCATAAAGTCGATGGTTTCGACGGCGCGCAGGGCAATGACCCAGTCATATTTGCGACCATCGCCCATCACGCCAACGGAGCGCACCGGCAGGAACACGGCGAACGCCTGGCTGACTTGGTTGTAGAGGTCGGCTTTGCGCAGCTCTTCGATAAAGACCGCATCGGCTTTGCGCAGCAGATCGCAGTACTCTTTCTTCACTTCGCCAAGAACGCGCACGCCCAGACCCGGACCCGGGAACGGGTGACGGTAGAGCATGTCGTAGGGCAGACCCAGCTCCAGACCAACGCGGCGCACTTCGTCTTTGAACAGCTCGCGCAGCGGCTCGACCAGACCCATCTTCATCTCGTCCGGCAGGCCGCCGACGTTGTGGTGAGACTTGATAACGTGGGCCTTGCCGGTCTTGCTGGCAGCCGATTCGATCACATCCGGATAGATGGTGCCTTGCGCCAGCCAGCGGGCGTTTTTCAGCTTCTTGGCTTCATCGTCGAACACTTCAACGAAGACGCGGCCGATGATCTTTCGCTTGGCTTCCGGCTCGTCTTCACCCGCCAGGGCGGAGAGGAAGCGCTCTTCGGCTTCAACCTTGATGATGTTCAGACCGAAATGATCGCCAAACATCTCCATCACCTGCTCGCCTTCGTTCAGACGCAGCAGACCGTTGTCGACGAAGACGCAGGTCAGGCGATCGCCGATGGCGCGGTGCACCAGCATGGCAACCACGGAAGAGTCGACACCGCCGGAGAGGCCGAGGATCACTTCGTCGTCACCCACCTGCTCGCGGATGCGGGCAACGGCGTCGTCGATGATGGTGGCCGGCGTCCACAGGCATTCGCAACCACAGATGTCTTTAACGAAGTGCTCCAGCATGCGGGCGCCCTGACGGGTGTGGGTCACTTCCGGGTGGAACTGCACGCCATAGAAGCGCTTGGCTTCATTGGCCATTGCCGCGTGGGGGCAGGTCGGGGTGCTGGCGATGGTGGTGAAGTCAGCCGGGATAGCAGTGACCTTGTCACCGTGGCTCATCCAAACATCCAGCAGGGCGTTGCCGTTGTCGGCGATGGCATCTTCGATGTTGCGCAAGAGGGCGCTGGTCTTGCCGGAGTCGCCCAGCACTTCGACCTTGGCGTAACCGAATTCACGCTCGGTGGAGGATTGCACCTTGCCACCCAGCTGCTCGGCCATGGTCTGCATGCCGTAGCAGATGCCGAACACCGGCACACCGGCGTTGAACACGTACTCGGGGGCACGTGGGCTGCCCGCTTCGGTGACGGACTCCGGACCGCCGGAGAGGATGATGCCGTTGGGATTGAATTCGCGGATCTGCTCTTCGGTCACATCCCAGGCCCACAGTTCGCAGTAAACACCGATCTCGCGCACACGGCGGGCAATCAGCTGGGTGTACTGGGAACCGAAGTCGAGGATAAGGATACGGTGCTGGTGAATGTCTTTAGTCATTTTATTCCTGCATCAGGCTGATGTTTTAACAAAAAGCATGGGGATAAAAACGGTGTCAAAACGGGGCCGCAGCCCCGTCTTGTATCAGCCCATCCGATAGTTGGGGGCTTCTTTGGTAATGGTCACATCGTGGACGTGGGACTCTTTCATCCCGGCGCCGGAGATGCGCACGAACTCTGCCTTGGTGCGCATGTCGTCGATGGTGGCGCTGCCGGTCAACCCCATGGAGGAGCGCAGGCCGCCCATCTGCTGGTGGATGATCTCTTTGAGGCGGCCCTTGTACGGCACGCGACCTTCGATGCCTTCCGGCACCAGCTTGTCAGCGGCGTTGTCGGTCTGGAAGTAGCGGTCGCTGGAGCCTTTGGACATGGCGCCCAGAGAGCCCATACCACGGTAGGATTTGAAGGAGCGACCCTGATAGAGCTCGATTTCGCCCGGCGCTTCTTCAGTACCGGCGAACATGGAACCGACCATGACGCAGCTGGCGCCCGCAGCGATGGCTTTGGCGATGTCGCCGGAGAAGCGGATACCGCCGTCGGCAATCACCGGGATACCGGTGCCTTCCAGCGCATCAACGGCGTCGGAGATGGCAGTGATCTGGGGAACACCGACACCGGTCACGATACGGGTAGTACAGATGGAGCCCGGGCCGATACCGACCTTGACCGCGTTGACACCGGCAGCAGCCAGCGCCTTGGCACCGGCACCGGTCGCCACGTTGCCACCGATGATCTGCAGATCCGGATAGGCGTCGCGAGTGGCCTTGATGCGATCCAGCACGCCCTGGGAGTGGCCGTGGGAGGAGTCGATCAGCAGCACGTCCACACCGGCTTCCACCAGCGCAGCGACGCGCTCTTCGTTACCGGCACCGGCACCGACCGCGGCACCGACGCGCAGACGACCCTTGTCATCTTTACAGGCGTGCGGCTTGCGCTCGGCTTTCTGGAAATCTTTAACGGTGATCATGCCCTTGAGTTTGAAGTCGGCGTTCACCACCAGCACTTTTTCGATACGGTGCTTTTGCATCAGGGCAACCACCTCTTCGCGAGGGGCCCCTTCACGCACGGTGACCAGACGATCTTTCTGGGTCATGATCTGTTCAACGGTCTGGGAGAGGTCAATCACGAAGCGCACGTCACGGCCGGTGATGATACCGACTAGCTTGTTGCCGTCAGTCACCACGGGGTAACCGGCGAAGCCATTCTTGTGGCTCAGCTCCTTGATTTGGGCAATGGTCATGTCAGGGCGTACGGTGACGGGGTCAGTGACCACGCCGCTCTCGTACTTCTTGACCTTGCGCACTTCGGCAGCCTGCTGCTCGATGGACATGTTCTTGTGGATAAAGCCGATACCGCCTTCCTGGGCCAGTGCGATAGCCAGACGGGCATCGGTCACTGTGTCCATGGCAGCGGAGATCATGGGGATGTTCAGGCTGATGGTGGAGGTCAGCTTGGTACGCAGATCGGCAGTATTGGGAAGAACTTCGGAGTGGGCGGGAACCAACAGTACATCGTCGAAGGTTAACGCTTCTTTGGCAATCCTGAGCATGGCAATATCTCACCGTTGAGGAAGTGGGGGTGTAAAATATTGCCGACGAAGTTTACTCACCGATTGGTCACTGGTAAAGAAGTTTTTTGAATTTTTTATGGCGTAGCCCTCTTTTAGGCGGCCAAGAGGCTAAAAAACCAAGACTTTCTCTTCAAAAATGGCCGTTTTGTGGCAAAAGAGTTGAGCGAATGGGGTTTTATGCAAAATGCCCCTGATGAATTTCCCCCGGTAGCAGATTGACAAGCCCCTGCCCTCCTCCCCATCCTGCAGCAAAACAGACCCAAATAACCCAGCATTCCATTGCATCGCAATGCACTCGTTAACACGCCTGGCAAGTCGCCATGTTGGCAGTTGTTGCGCTGGCGCAACAAATCAAACAATTCCTGTCACACACACGCAAAAGTAGTGGCCGCCGGAAGAGGTGGTCTCGTAAGATACCCTGCAGCGCCATAAGGTGACCATGCTCGTATTGGCCCATTCGGGCCACCAACAAGAGAGGTCAAGCACCGGAAAACGGGGCAACAGCGAATATATTCTGCGGATGAAGCCAAACCCGGAAGAATAACGAGTTTGCCACCCTGACATGCTTATTTCAGTGCATGAAACACAGTCCATAGATATCAATCAACCATCGCGGGCATATATATGAGATTTCAAGGAAAGATTTCTGAGTGGAACGATGACAAGGGATATGGATTCGTCGAGCCTAATGGCGGAGGTGAACGCACATTTATTCATATCAAGTCATTCAAATCGAGAGCACGAAGACCCGCCAATGGCGATCTGGTTATTTATGAAGTAGAGAAAGATAGTCGGCAACGCAGTAATGCAGTCAATGTCTCGTTTCCCCATGAACGATCACTGCAAAGAAAGAGAGGGGGCAGTAACGTCAGTCTGATATGGCCACTACTGTTTATATCAAGCATATTTGCACTCACCCTGTTTCAGCGTATTCCGGCTCTCATCCTCATCGTCTATATATCCCTGAGCATTATTACGTTTATTGCCTATGCCATTGACAAACATGCCGCCCAAAATAACCACTGGCGTACTCAAGAGAGCACACTGCATCTGCTGGCCCTGCTCGGTGGTTGGCCTGGCGCCCTCTCTGCCCAACAGCTGCTCAGGCATAAATCAGCCAAAGTGGAATTTCGCCAGGTGTTCTGGGCAACAGTTTTCATGAATCTGCTTCTGCTGTGCGGGTTAACCATGAGCGATCCGGGTCGTGCCATGCTTGGCACTGTCACCACAGAGATCCTCCATCTGATCGCTCCCTGGGCTTGAGTCCGTGTGCGGCATAACTGATCGCCATCAGATTTTGTCCTTGCATCAATTTAACCGGTGGCCTGATTGATACCTGCATCAAACGCCACCGGTTTACGCCCTTCAACGCGACAGCTCAGAGTCACGCTCTGACAAGCTAGCCAAACAAGATGTCCGGGCTCGGCTCCTGCCGCGCTCTGGGGTAAGATAGCGGCCATCGTTTTATTCCGGCCCGCCGGAGCAGACCACAGGTACGCCCTTGAACCGATTTACCCCATCCAGTGCGGCGAGTGGCCGCGAGCAGCAGGTCTTTACCGTCACCCGCCTCAACAGCGCCGTGCGCATGATCCTGGAGCAGGATCTGGGGCTGGTGTGGCTGACCGGCGAGCTCTCCAACTTGGCTATGCCTAGCTCCGGCCACTGGTACTTTTCGCTCAAAGATCTGGGGGCGCAGGTGCGCTGCGCCATGTTCAAGGGCAACAACCGGCGGGTGACGTTTCGCCCGCAGGATGGCATGCAAGTGCTGGTGCAGGCGCGGGTCTCCCTCTATGAGCCACGCGGCGACTACCAGCTGATCATCGAGTCGATGCAACCCGCAGGCGACGGTGTGTTGGCGCTGCGTTTTGAAGAGCTCAAGCGCCGCCTCGGGGCCGAGGGGCTGTTTGACGAGAGCCGCAAGCGGCCGCTGCCCCGCGAACCACGGGCGGTGGGACTGGTTACCTCCGCCACCGGCGCGGCTTTGCACGATATGCTGACGGTGCTTAAACGCCGCGCCCCGGATCTGCCGGTCTTTATCTACCCGACCCAGGTGCAGGGGAGCGCCGCCATCAGCCAGATCGTCGCGGCGATCGCCAAAGCGAACCAGCGCGCCGAGGTGGATGTGCTGATCGTCGGGCGCGGCGGTGGGTCGCTTGAAGATCTCTGGTGCTTTAACGAAGAGGCGGTGGCGCGCGCCATTGCCCACTCCGCCATCCCGGTGGTGAGCGCGGTGGGCCACGAGGTGGATGTCACCATCAGCGACTTTGCCGCCGACTTGCGCGCCCCTACCCCGTCGGCCGCCGCCGAGCTGGTGGCGCCGGACAATCAGGCCCGCATCCAGCGCCTCGCCCATCTAAAGCAGCGACTGCTGCAGGCGATGAACCGCCAGCAGACCGCCGCCCGCCACGATTTCATCCTGCTGCAAAAACGGCTCGACCATCAGGACCCGAAACGGCGGCTGGAACAGCAGTCCCAGCGCCTCGACGAACTTTCTACCCGTTTGCAGCAACTATTGCGCCAGCGGTTGCATCAGGGAGAGCGGCGCCTCGCCAATCTTGAGCTGCGCCTGCAAGGCAAGAGCCCGGAGCGCCTCCTGGCTGCTGGCAAGCGCCGCCACCAGCTGGCCGAAGAGCGGCTCCATGCCCTGATTGCCAAACGCCAGGATCTGGCGAGCCACCGCCTCGCCATGCTCACTGCCCGCCTCGACGGGGTGAGCCCGCTCGCCACCCTGGGTCGCGGCTACTCCATCACCCGCACCCCGCGCGGCGAAGTCATTAGCCGCGCCGATCAGGTCAGCAGTGGCGACCAGCTCATCACCACCCTGGCACAAGGGAGCCTGCAGGTGCGGGTCGAGGAAGTTAAGCCGTAACCCGCGCTCTTGAGCCGCGACCCGGCGCTGCGCCTCACTGGCAGCGGGTGCCCCGGTCATACCTGTATAAAATAATCCCCGCCGGTTGGCGGGGATTTTTATTGGGTCCTTCTTCACTCCCGTGAACGGGAGAGCGCACTTAGCTGGCCTTGCGCAGGATCAGCTCAAGGTAGTCGGCGAAGCGGTGACCGTGATGCTCCAGCAGTTTCGGGAACATGGAGATGGAAGTCATGCCCGGGAAGGTGTTGATTTCGTTGAGCAGGATCTCGCCCTCCTCGGTCAGGAAGAAGTCGATGCGCGAGAGGTGGGTCAGTTTCAGCTGACGGAACGCCTTGAGGGCATACTCGTGGATCGCATCGGCCTGTGCCTGGGTCAGCCCTTGGGCCTTGAGACTGGTCTCGGTGTGGCTGGCGCTGCTGTACTTCTCTTCATAGCTGTAGAACTTGTCCTGCGGCACGCAGATCTCGCCCGGGTAAGTGGCCACCAGCTCGTCACCGTACTGGTAAACCGCCACTTCCAGCTCGCGCGGCTTGACCGCTTTCTCAATCAGTACCTGCTCGGAGTAACCGAAAGCATCGGCAATGCCTTTCACCAGATCCGCTTCGTTGCTGGCGGAGTAGCAGCCAACGGAAGAGCCCTGGGAGGCCGCCTTGATAAAGACCTTGCCCCACTTGGCCAGTGCGGCTTTCGCCTCGGCGAGCGCCGCGTCGTTTTGCTCGGTCAGGAACAGGTATGGGGTGTTGGGAATGCCGATGGCGGAGAGCCACAGCTTGGTGCTGATCTTGTTGAAGCAGATCTTGCTCGCCTCGGCATCGCAACCGAGATAAGGCAATCCGGCCAGTTCGAGGAAGGATTGCAGATCGCCGGTCTCACCCGGGTAGCCGTGGATGCAGGGCACCACGTAATCCACCGGACGGGCCACGCTGTCAAACGAGAGCAGCTTGTCGAGCCCCAGCTTGCACTCGCGGCCATCGGCACTGAGCCAGCGATCGGCGAACATCTCGACGCGGGTCACTTCGACACCGGGCAGAAGGCCCAGTTGTTGCTCGAGGAAATTGGCGCTGCGCAGAGAAACTTCGTGCTCGGAGCCACCGCCGCCGCACAGCAGCAAGACATGCATGTTCTTCATTAGATGTGATCCCTTGGGAAAAGCGGCCTCGTCATGACCATTTGATAAGCCAACCACCATAAAAACCGGACGAAGCCAGATACGAACATAAGTGCGCGCCAGTGTAGCAAGGGAGATCAACCCTTGTCAGCTGATGGGAGACCCATGACCCCACTTCTTGCAGTGAAAAGTCTCCCCTGTGTCAAAATCGGGACACATTGCCCCTCAGCGCGGCGGATCGACCCTTCCCATGCCGTTGCCATTGACCCGAAACCAGCCGGCGATGCTGTAGCGCTCGCGGTTAGCAGGCAGCACCTCGTGGGGAAACTCCTCGGAGAGAAACAGCACCAGCCGCCCCCCCTTGGGACTGACATCCATCAGAAACTGCTCGTTGTTGTCATAGAAGCGCAGCAGCCCACCGGCTTCCGGTTGCCAGTCGTTGTTTAGGTAGAAGACCGAGGTCAGGCGGCGGTTGGAGCGACCGGCAAAAGCATCGCGATGGGTGGCGTAAAAATCGCCGCTGCGGTAGCGGGCAAAGTGGGCCTCGTAGTCAAACAACCCCAGCATCAACATCCGGTTGGCGGCAAGACGCAGGGACTCCATCCGGGCGAGGTAGTCAGCCACCGGCGCCCCGAGTGAGGGCTCCAGCCAGTGGATCTGGTCACGGCGAATATCGGGATTGCCCTGATGCAGGGCGTCACGGCCGATCCCGGCCGGTTGCCATTCGCCTGGCAAACAGGCTTTGAGGGCATCCACCTCGGCGGCGGTCAAAAAATCATCCACTATCACCCATCCCCGGGTGTAAATGGCATCCATGGCAGCTTGATAGTCCAAGATTGGCTC
Source organism: Aeromonas sp. YN13HZO-058 (assembly GCF_001921245.1). Lineage (NCBI taxonomy): Bacteria > Pseudomonadati > Pseudomonadota > Gammaproteobacteria > Aeromonadales > Aeromonadaceae > Aeromonas > Aeromonas sp. YN13HZO-058. The sequence goes on from NZ_MQSY01000022.1 coordinate 75,977, forward strand.
ACAATGAGTGGAGAGAGGGCGCTTTTTAGCGACTTACCGGCCAAGTCACAAACCGGTTTGCTTCTCTTGAGAAGTCCCACCATCAATACGCGATTTGTCGCCCGCTTCCCCGCTTTTTGTCGCCAGTTGTGATCCCGCCCCACCGGACGGCGTATTGGCTGTCGAAACTGTGATGGCCCTTGCAATCAAGGGGAAGAGAGAGTGCGGGTCTCTTGCCGCCAAAAGAGCCAACCGATACCGTACTCCAGTACCATTACGCTATTCATCCGACATCTATCACCACAACCGACCGAACACCTCGCGGACAACCAATAGAAGGATCTGCTTATGCCTCTGCCCGATCTCACTTTGCAACGCCTGGATGGCACCCCCTATCCGCTGGCCCAACTGGCGGGCAAGGTGGTGCTGGTGGTCAATGTCGCCAGTCGCTGCGGCTTTACCCCCCAATATGAAGGGCTGGAAGCCCTCTATCGGGAACTCGGCCCCAAGGGGCTGGTGATCCTGGGCTTTCCCTGCAACCAGTTTGGCAATCAGGAGCCGGGGGATGCGGACGAGATTGCCCGCTTCTGCTCCCTCGACTATCCGGTAACCTTCCCCATCATGGCCAAGTGCGATGTCAACGGCGAGCATGCCCACCCCTTCTACCAGTGGCTTAAAAAGCAGAAGCCGGGTTTTCTGGGGCTGGAAAACGTCAAATGGAACTTCACCAAGTTCCTGATCGACCAGGAGGGTAATGTGGTGGACCGCTTCGCCCCCCAGGCCAAACCGGAGAACCTGGCCGAGCAGATCCGCGAGATGCTCTGAATCGCCCGACGCGTGTTGCGCCACTGCGTTGAATGATTGTGTGGCGGCCGGTGCGACAGCTACTGCGCAGCGGCCGCTATTTTGCTATATTACGGCCCCACTATCTTTTCCATATCGTGGCTGGCCCCAAAGTGCTGGCTGCCCGTTGAGCCAAAGGCTCATCTCAGGAGTGTCTCTCGAACATGTCATTCAACGAACTGGGTCTGTCTCCGCATATTCTGCGGGCCGTCAAGGAGCTGGGTTACGAACAGCCAACCCCCATCCAGCAGCAAGCGATTCCGGCCATTCTGGCTGGTCAGGATGTGCTCGGCGGCGCTCAGACAGGCACAGGCAAAACGGCCGGTTTCACCCTGCCGATGTTGCAGCGTCTGCTGGCCAACCATGGCCGTGGCCGTCGTCAGGTACGCGCCCTGGTGCTGACCCCGACCCGCGAACTGGCGGCACAGGTGGGCGAGAGCATCATCAAGTATGCCCACCACCTACCGTTCAAGACGCTGATCGCCTACGGCGGCGTCAGCATCAAGCCCAATCTGGATGCCATCAAGCTGGGTGTGGACATTCTGGTCGCCACCCCGGGCCGACTGCTGGATCTGCTGACCCAGGGCGCCCTGACCCTGAGCGAGCTGGAAGTGCTTGTGCTGGATGAAGCAGATCGCATGCTCGACATGGGCTTCATCGTCGACATTCGCCGCATCATGAAGGCGCTGCCTGCAGAGCGTCAAACCCTGCTCTTCTCCGCCACCTTCTCCAACGAAATCAAGGCGCTGGCCGATGATCTGCTCAACGATCCCACCCTGATTGAGGTGGATCCGAGCAACACCGCCGCCGAGCAGGTCTCCCAACGCATCATTCAGGTGGATCGGGAACGCCGCCGCGAGCTGCTCTCCCACATGATTGGCCGTGGCAACTGGCAGCGGGTGCTGGTGTTTGTCCGCACCAAGCAGATCGCCGACCGCCTCGCCCAGCAAATGCAAAAAGATGGCCTCAATACCGTGGCGATCCACGGTGACAAGAGCCAGGGTGCCCGCAACCGTGCGCTGGCCGATTTTCGCAGCGGCGCTGTGCGGGTGCTGGTGGCGACCGATATCGCCGCCCGCGGTCTCGACATCGATCAACTGCCCTACGTGATCAACTTCGAACTGCCCCAGATGGCGGAGGATTACATCCACCGCATCGGCCGTACCGGTCGTGCCGGTCGCGGCGGCGAGGCGATCTCGCTGGTCAGCCATGACGAACTGGGTCAGCTCAAGGCCATCGAGGCGCTGATCGGCCAATCACTGACCGTGGAGATCCTGGAAGGGTATGAGCCCAGCGGCAAGCCGAGCCGTCAGACCCTGCCGGGCAGCAAACCGGTGCAGAACCCGCCCCGTGAGCGCGGCCATGCCAACGCCAAGAGCAATGCCAAAGGCAAGCCTGCCGCAGGTAAGGGCAAAGCCAAGGGTGATACCGCCAAGAAGCCAGCCCAGTCTCCTCAAAACAAGTCCCGCAAGCGGGAAGTGGTGGGTGAGGATATCGGCTTTACCCCGATGCGCCGCCTGCCCAAGGCGATGCGCGACAGCTATCAGGACAGCAGCGACGAGTAAGCTTGCGCGCGGCGCTAACTGCCAAACCCAGAGAGGGAGCCTGCAAGGCTCCCTCTTTCGTTATGAATGGTGCGAGCTGGCGCAAGTGTTCCACTCAGGATCAGACCAGCGAATGGCGCACCGCTGCGGCGCCATGGCTGGGCGGCGCTGAACCATCGAGCGGATTGAGTTGCAAGAACTCGAACAGCCCGGCCTGCATATTGACGTTCCAGAAGCGCCCGGCGAGGGTGAGTTGCAGCCGTGCGCCGTCTATCTCGGCCAACCCGTGCTGCTGCCAGGCGGCAAAAAGTGGCATCAGATGGGTCAGCAAAGGCGCAGGCAGACGATCCAGCGCCAATACGCCGCTGTCGAGGGCGCCGCGCAGCAGACCGTCCATCCGCGCATTGGGGTTGCGCCCCATCACCATCCCAGGCGCCCGCTTGCCGTTGGCCAGTGCGTCGTGCCAGGGGGCCAGATCCCGGCCATACATCAAGCCGTGACCAAGAATGCTGCCCCCTGCACCGGCGCCAAAGGGGAGGATCTCGGCGCCGCGCTTCGCCATCTGGTTATAGCGGCTCTGCTCGGCCGGACTGCGCCGCCAGTGGCTGCAAGAGAGGCGCTCCCAGCCGTGGGCTTCCAGTTGCGATCCGCCATAGGCATACATGGCCGCCCGCTGCTGGCCGTCGGCCGCCCAGCCCTGCGTCCCTTTCTCCTGCGCCCGATCCAGATTGGTGCCCTGCATGGCGATCAGCTGGTAGAGATCGACCCCGTGCACACCGCTCGCTATCACATCGCGGATATCCTGCTGCCACACGGCATCATCCTGACCGGGTAGACCGAAGATGAGGTCCGCCACGATCACAGCCGCATCATCCCGGGTCAGCTCGCCAAGGCGGGCCAGCAAGGTCTCCCTGTCATCGAAACGGGCCGCCTGCTGACGAATCTGGCTATCAAAGCTCTGCACCCCGAACGAGAAGCGGTTGAAGCCACCCGCCAGCGCCGCCTGCCATTTCTCATCGTCAAAACCGTTGAGCCGTCCCTCCAGCGTCACCTCGGCATCGGCCGCCAGCGGAAAACGGCGGATCACGGCGGCCAGCATGGCCAACTCGTCGGCGCTCATGTCGGTCGGCGTACCGCCCCCCACATAGACGGCTGAAAACGGCATGCTCTGCGCCAGCGGGGTGTCCGCCGCCTGCGCAAGGGAGGCGCAGAGCGCGTTGACGTAGCGGTTGATCCGCGCCGGATTGGCGCCATTTTCAAAGAAATTGCAGAAGCTGCAACGCTTGCGGCAAAACGGAATATGGATGTAGAGGGCGCGCTCCTCAGCTTCACTCTCTCGCTGCCACCAGCTCTGCCAGCCAGCCTCGTCCAGCGGGAAGGGACGCATCCCTCCCCGACTGGCGTGAGCCGAGGTCTTGGCGCTAAAGGCAAACTTGAGGGGATCCGGCGAGGCAATGCCGGTCATTGAAGGGGTCAGAATCATGGTGGTCACTATTCAGAAAATAATGACAATGATAACGATTATCGTTACCTGCAATTTGTTCTGGATCAACCCGCAGAGCCGCGCACCTCGACGAGGTCATTTTGGCAACCTGCATTACCGATCTGCTTAACAGATTATTTACTAAAGAGCGGTTATGGTGTGCCGATAGAGAACCATCTCCCGCCATTTCTTCGTCTACGATCAAGACGATACGGGATCACATAACAACACCGAGCGCCTGGAACTTGCCCAACATGCATAACCTCTCCTTGAACTGGAAAATATTTCTCCCGCTTGCGCTGGTCATCGGCACCACTTTTGCACTCAGCTTCGAACTCTCTGCCTGGCTGCAACGGGACCTCGCGATCCGGCTGGCAGGCGAAAAAGTCGAGAGCGCCGCCAACACCTACATGGATCAGCTCAACGTCCTGATGATGACCGGTGGCATGGCCAACCGGCAAATCGTGCAGACCAAGCTCAAGAGTGAAGCGGGCATCGTCGAGGCTCGCCTGATCCGCGCCCCGGCCGTCAGCAACCTGTTTGGCCCGGGTCACCCGGATCAGAAAGCGCAGGATCCCCTCGATGAGCGAGCCATCAATCAGGGAGAGACCATTATGGAGCAGCAGGGTAACCGGCTCACTCTGATCAAACCGTTCAAAGCCTACAAGGAGTATCGCGGCACCCAGTGCACCACCTGCCATCAGGTCAATGAAGGGACCGTGATGGGTGCGGTGCGGATCAGTTACGACCTCAGCCACACCTTTGGCGAGATCCGCCACAACAACCTGATCCTGAGCGGCAGTCTGGCCGCCGTATTCAGCATCGGCTTTGGCTTGCTCTGGTGGGTGTTGCAACGCTACGTAAAACGCCCCCTGCGCCAGCTGCAGCTCACCATGATCCAGATGGCCAAGGAGCGCAACCTCGCCCTCCCCCTGGTCAATCACAGCCGGGATGAACTGGGCCAGATGACCCGTGCCGTCAATGACATGGTGCAGGGCTTTCGCCACAGTCTGCAGGAGGTAGAAGGGGCAACTCATCAGCTCTATCAGGAGTCGAACCAGATCCGTCAGGTGGCAACCCAGACCGAAAACTCGGCCCGTCAGCAAGAGGGGATGACCACCCAGGTCGCCGCCGCCGTGAGCGAGCTGGCCGCCAGCTCTCATGAGGTGCGCGAACATGCCCGCCACAGCGCCGAGCTCTCCGCCCTCACCAATCAGGATGCCGCCGACACCAGCCGCCTCGCCCAGCACTCCATCACCGACATGGGGGAGATGTCGGCAGAAATTGATCGGGTGGATCAGGTGATCCAGCAGCTCGACAGCCGCTGCCTCGCGGTTGACGGTGTGCTCGAGGTGATCAAGGGGATTGCCGATCAAACCAACCTGCTGGCCCTCAACGCCGCCATTGAAGCGGCCCGGGCGGGCGAGCAAGGCCGTGGCTTTGCGGTAGTGGCCGATGAAGTGCGGGCCCTCTCCAATCGCAGCCGCGCCGCCAGCGAAGAGATCTCCCAGATGATCGCCGCCCTGCAAAATGAGGCCCAGAGCGCGGTTACGGTGATCGGGGATGCAAAAAGCAAAGCCGGTGAGAGCATCAGCAAGACCGAGGCGACCCTGGCCGCCATGCAGAACATCATCGCGCGCATCGCCCGCATCAACGACCTCAATGCCCAGATGGCACAGTCCGCCGAAGAGCAGGACCGGGTCTGCAGTGAGGTGGACAGTTCGGTGAGCGACATCCGCAACACCTCCAACGACACCCTGGGTCAGGCGCACGCCGCCAACCTCGCCAGCATCCAGTTGGTGGAGCAGTGTCAGAAACTGGAAGCGCTGCTGAAAACCTACCGCTGGTAATCCACGTCACCAACGAAAAAGCGCGACCCGAGGGTCGCGCTTCTGCTTTCTGGATTTGGCTTCGCTCAACTACGGCCTTGCGTGTTCACTATCGCCGCAGAGCATGCTTTAACGGGCGTTGCGGGTTGCGACGGCATCCGCCAGATTGCGCAGCAGCACTTCGGTATCGGCCCAACCGATGCAGGCATCGGTGATGCTCTGGCCGACGGTGAGTTCACCCCCTTCCACCAGATCCTGACGACCTTCCACCAGATGGCTCTCTACCATGACGCCAAACACCGCCTTGCTGCCTGCACGCAGTTGATCGGCCACATCTTCGGCCACCACCATCTGGTTCTTGAACTGCTTGCTGCTGTTGGCGTGGCTAAAGTCGATCATCACCTTCTGCGGCAGACCGGCTTTCTCCAGCCCCTTCACTACCTCGCTGACATGGGCCGCGCTGTAGTTCGGCTCACGACCACCGCGCAGGATGATGTGACAGTCCGGGTTGCCGCGGGTCGCCACGATGGCGGAGTGACCATACTTGGTGACCGACAGGAAGTGGTGCGGCGCACTGGCGGCACCGATGGCATCGATGGCCACCTTGATGGTGCCGTCAGTGCCGTTCTTGAAGCCCACCGGGCAGGAGAGACCGGAGGCCAGCTCGCGATGTACCTGGGATTCGGTGGTTCGGGCACCGATCGCGCCCCAACTCATCAGATCCGCCACATATTGCGGGGTGATCATGTCGAGGAATTCGGAGGCAGTCGGCAGCCCCATGTCGTTGAGGTCCAGCAACAGCTTGCGACCGATGCGCAGACCATCGTTAATCTTGCAGCTATTGTCGAGGTACGGGTCGTTGATCAGCCCCTTCCAACCCACTGTGGTGCGCGGTTTTTCGAAGTAGACCCGCATCACGATCTCCAGCTGACCTTTCAGCTCGTCGCGCAACGCCTTGAGGCGCTTGCCGTACTCAAGTGCAGCCACCGGATCGTGGATGGAGCAAGGGCCAATCACCACCAACAGACGCTCATCTTCGCCGGCCAGGATATTGTGGATGGCCTGACGGGATTCAAACACGGTGGACGAGGCCACCTCGGTAGCCGGAAACTTCTCAAGCACCGCAACCGGGGGTAATAACTCTTTGATTTCACTGATACGAACGTCGTCGGTTTGATGCTGCATGACAAGGCTTCCTGCTAGATGACTGCGATTAGGAAATCTCAACATAGCCCGCGACAGCGCATGTGTAAATAGTAAATTACAGCAATAACAAAACTATTTTGCGGGACAATCTTGCAAGTTATTGAAATGATGCTAGGCGAAATGCGATGCGGGTGAGGAAGGTAAAAAGGCCCGCTCAGCGCGGGCCCGAAGCGTCGGTGATGACGGGTTTGTCAGTGATCAGCCACGCTGGCTGATACTGGCCAGCTTGTCGAAGTAATCCGGGAAGGTCTTCGAGGTGCACTTGGGATCATTGATGGTGACCGGGGTATCCGACAGCGCCACCAGCGAGAAGCACATGGCGATACGGTGATCGTTGTAGGTATCTATCTCGGCGTGCTTGAGCTGGGTCGGCGGGGTCACGGTGATGAAGTCATTCCCCTCCTCCACCTCGACGCCCAGCTTGCGCAGCTCGGTCGCCATGGCGTGCAGACGATCGGTCTCCTTCACCCGCCAGTTGTAGATATTGCGAATGGAGGTCGGCCCCTCGGCAAACAGCGCGGCAACGGCGATAGTCATGGCTGCATCGGGAATATGGTTCATGTCCATATCCACCCCGTGCAGCGGCGCCTGCTCAGCCTCGATGAAATCATCACCCCAGGTGATGCGCGCGCCCATCTTCTCCAGCACGTCGGCGAAGTGGATATCCCCCTGAATGCTGTGCTTGCCGATGCCGGTTACCCGCACCTTGCCCTTGATGGCGCCCGCTGCGAGGAAGTAGGAGGCACTGGAGGCATCCCCTTCCACCAGAAAATCACCCGGGCTGATATAGGTCTGGTTGCCCTTGATATAGAACAGCTTGTAGTTGTCGTGCTCGATGACCACCCCGAACTGCTTCATGATGTGCAAGGTGATATCGATGTAGGGCTTGGAGACCAGCTCTCCCTTGATGTGGATGCGGGTATCACCGGCCGCCATCGGGGCTGCCATCAAAAACGCCGTCAGGAACTGGCTGGAGACGGACCCATCGACGTGCACATCGCCGCCCCACAACCCCTTGGCATCCACCACCAGCGGCGGATAGCCATCTTTTTTCAGGTACTGGATATGGGCCCCCGCTTCACGCAGGGCATCCACCAGATGGCCGATGGGACGCTCTTCCATGCGCGGCTCGCCGCCCAGGGTATATTCACCTGAGCCGAGACACAGCGCGGCGCAAAGCGGACGCATGGCGGTACCGGCATTGCCGAGGAACAGATTGACCGGCTCTTTCACCGCAAAGCTGCGGCCCAGACCGTGCACAGTGCACTCGGTCTTGTCGGCGGAGAGCTTGTACTTGACCCCGAGCTGGGTCAGCGCAGCCAGCATATGACGAATGTCATCGCTGTCGAGCAGGTTGGTCAGACGGGTGGTGCCACGGGCCAGCGCCGCCAGCAGCAGCGCACGGTTAGAGACACTCTTGGAGCCGGGCAGATTGACCTCACCGGCCACACGAGAAATGGGTTCCAAACGCAACGAATTCATAGACTTCCTGTGCTATCTCAAAATAAACGCCTGTCCGGACGTTAACAGCCTGCGTCCCGCTCGGCAAGGGCACTTTCAGGGGAAATCGCACGGCAAACGCCAGCGCGCTGGTTCTGTTGAAAAAAAGACGCCGGGGTATCCCCGGCGTCTTTGGTGGCAAACGTTCAGCCTTTAACCGTGACGCTTGGCAAAGCCATCCATAAAGCTCACCAGGGCCTTCACTCCCTCCAGCGGCATGGCGTTATAGAGGCTGGCACGCATGCCACCGACAATGCGGTGCCCTTTGAGGGCCAGCAGACCAGCGGCCTCAGATTCAGCCAGGAACTGCTTGTCCAGCTCGGCATTTTTCAGCTGGAACGGGATGTTCATCCGCGAACGGCAGCTGACATCCACCTGATTGCCATAGAAGCTCGACTGATCGAGATAGTCGTACAGGAAGTCCGCCTTCTCCTTGTTGCGCGCTTCCATCGCCTCGAGGCCACCCTGTTCTTTGAGCCACTCGAACACCAGACCGGCCAGATACCAGGCGTAGGTGGGCGGCGTGTTGAACATGGAGTCGTTCTTGGCGGTGAGTTTGTAGTCGAAAATCGAGGGCACATCGGCTCTCGCCTGATCCAGCAAGTCATCGCGCACGATGGCGATGGCAAGCCCGGACGGCCCGATATTTTTCTGGGCACCGGCATAGATGATGCCAAAGCGGCTCACGTCGAGAGGACGGGAGAGGATGGTGGAGGAGAGATCCGCCACCAGCGGTACATCGCCGGTGGCCGGGATGTCGAACATCTCGATGCCGTCGATGGTTTCGTTCGGGCAGTAGTGCACATAGGCCGCATCGGCGCGAAACGCCGGGGTCGGCAGCAGGTGGGAGATCCCCTGCTCGTTCTTGGCAACCCCCTGGAAGGTCTGGATATCGCCATACTTTTTGGCTTCATCCACCGCGCTCTGGGACCAGACGCCGGTCAGCAGGAAGTCCGCCTTCTTGTTGGCGCCACCCAGCAGGTTCATGGGCACGGCGGAGAACTGGCCGCGACCACCACCGTGCATAAACAGCACCTTGTAGTTATCCGGCACAGCCAGCAGCTCGCGCAGATCCGCTTCAGCCTTCTCGGCCACCGCCATGTAGGGCTTGCCACGATGGGAAAGCTCCATGACCGAGGCTCCCAGCCCCTGAAAATTACAAAATTCGCGCTGGGCGCGCTCCATGACTTCAACCGGCAGCATGGCGGGGCCGGCGCAGAAGTTGTAAATCTGTTTGCTCATGACGCTTTCCGTGAGTGGATGAGAGTAATCGATGACTTGTCAGGTTTTACACAAGAGCCGCCACAGGATCAAAGGCTTTTTGGGAGCTGGCTCAACCTTTTACCGTCACTCTGCATCCCCCTTGCAGCAGAAAAAGCCCTGAACGGGTCAGGGCTTGCAGGGAACATGCACAGAAATGGCGGGCAGCGCGCATAAACGACCACAGCTGCGCCGTTTCTGACAAATTTACAGTTTGGCGGTGAGCTCCGGCAGCAGGGTGAAGAGATCCCCCACCAGCCCGTAGTCCGCCACCTGAAAGATCGGGGCCTCGCTGTCCTTGTTGATGGCCACGATCACCTTCGACTCCTTCATCCCCGCCAGATGCTGGATGGCGCCCGAGATACCGACCGCGATATAGAGCTCGGGCGCCACCACCTTGCCGGTCTGCCCCACCTGCAGATCGTTGGCGACATATCCCGCATCAACGGCTGCTCGCGATGCGCCCACCGCCCCACCCAGCTTGTCGGCCAGCGCCTCAATCAGGGCAAATTGCGCTTTGGAGCCAAGGGCGCGGCCACCGGAGACCACCACCCGGGCAGCGGTCAGTTCAGGCCTGCTGGAGCGCACCGCGCGGCGCTCGACCAGCCGGGTACGGCCCGCGAATTCGGGCACAGCCAAGCGTTCGATAAGAGCCTGTCCGCCCGTCGCCGCCTTGGCAAACGCGGTCGCCCGCACTGTCATCACCTTGACGGGCGCCGAGCTTGCCACTCTGGCAATGGCATTACCCGCATAGATGGGGCGCAGGAAGGTATCGCTGCTCTCGATGCCGATCACCTCGGAGAGCATCTCCACCCCGAGCCGCGCCGCCACCTGTGGCAAGAGCGCCTTGCCCATGGCACTCGCCGCCATCAAGCAGTGGCTGTAACCTTCGCACCAGCTGGCCAGCAGCTTGTCGACCCCATCCAGCAGCCCGTCGGCCAGCAGGGGATGCTCGGCAAGCAACACCTTGTCGACACCGCCGATGGCAGCCGCCTGTTCACCCGCCTCGGTCAGCCCCTGACCCAGCAACAGCAGATCGACCTGACCGCCGATGGATGCGGCGGCGGTGACCAGTTGTGCCACGTTGTCGACCAGATGGCCCTGATGATGTTCGGCAATGATCAGCACGCTCATGGCAGCACCTTCGCTTCGTGTTTGAGTTTGTCCACCAGCTCGTCCACCGAGCCCACCTTGATCCCGGCGCTGCGGGCTGGCGGCGCCATCACCCCGAGCAAACGGGTCTGGTTGGCCACCTCAACGGCGAGTGTCGAGAACGGGGCGCTATCAAGCGGCTTGCGCTTGGCCTTCATGATGTTGGGCAGCGAGGCAAAACGCGGTTCATTCAAACGCAGATCGGCGCTCACCACCGCAGGCAGCGGCATGCCGAGGGTCTCGAGGCCACCGTCGATTTCGCGGGTCACCAGCAGTTCCCCCGCTTCCACCTTGAGGGCGGACGCGCAGGTCGCCAGCGGCCAATCATTGAGAGCAGCCAGCATCTGGGCCACCTGATTGTTGTCTGAATCGATGGACTGCTTGCCGAGCAGCACCAGATCCGGCTGCTCCAGCTCACACACCTGGTGCAAGGCGCGGGCGACCGTCAGCGGGGCGAGCGTCTCGTCTGTCACATAGTGGCGCGCCCGATCTGCTCCCAGCGCCAGCGCATGGCGCAGCTGCTCGGCGGCCGCGTCCGGGCCAAAGGTCACCACCACCAGCTCGCTGGCAATACCCGCTTCCCGCAGCCTGACCCCCTCCTCCACCGCAATTTCACAAAAGGGGTTGATCCCCATCTTCACATTGGCGAGCTCCACGTCGGAGCCGTCTCCCTTCACCCGGATCTTGACGTTGTAGTCGACTACCCGTTTGATTGCGACCAGCAGCTTCATGGGGTCATGCCTCGTCTGTTTGGATTGAATTCATTAGTGTGCCTCTGCGTTTGTTGCAGTGCGCTTTTGCCTGATTTTTTGCTTTTTCTTGCTCAGTTTTGCTTACAACCGCTTTACGTTTACGTAAACTACCAGCATTACCCTAGGCCAACCAGAGCGCAGAGGCAAGATGGAACGGGAAGCAATGGAATTTGATGTCGTCATCGTCGGCGGCGGTCCGGCGGGGCTCAGCGCCGCCATCGCGTTGAAACAGCAGGATGCCAATCTCTCGGTCTGCCTGCTGGAAAAGGGTGCCGAAATTGGCGCCCATCTGCTCTCCGGCGCTCTGCTCGACCCCGTTGCCCTCAAGGAGCTGCTACCACAAAGCTGGCAGCAGGCACCGCTCGGGGTAGCTGTCAGCGACGATCAGGTACATTTGCTGCAAAGCGAGGAGCGCTCCCTGCAACTGCCAAACTGGGCCGTACCGCCACGGATGCACAATGAAGGCTGTAACATCGTCAGCCTCGGCAACCTGTGCCGCTGGCTTGGCCAGCAGGCGGAGCAGCTGGGAGTCGAAATATACCCGGGGTTTACCGCCAGCGACCTTATCATGGAAGCGGGACGGGTCAAGGGGGTGATCACCGGCGATTTGGGACTTGATCGCGCGGGCAATCCAAAATCTGATCATGTTCCCGGCATGGCGCTCTATGGCCGCTATACCCTCTTTGCCGAGGGCGCCCGCGGCCATCTGGGCAAACAGCTCATCACCGAGTTCAATCTGGAAAACCCCGCCCAACCCCAGCACTATGCCATCGGCTTTAAAGAGTTGTGGCAACTGCCAGCAGGTCAGGGCAGAGCAGGACAGGTGCTGCACGGCAGTGGCTGGCCCCTTGGCAAGCAGGGGGGCGGCAATAGCCAGGGGGGTTTCTATCTCTATCAGATGGAAGGGGATCAGGTCGCGGTCGGGCTGATTGTCGATCTCAACTACCAGAATCCCTGGCTCAGCCCGTTCGACGAATTCCAGCGCCTCAAGCATCACCCGCTCATCGCCGATCTGCTGAAAGGGGGTGAGCGCATCAGCTATGGCGCCCGCGCCATCACCAAGGGGGGCTGGCACGCCCTGCCCCGCATGCACTTTCCGGGCGGCCTGCTGATCGGTTGTGATGCGGGCACCCTCGACTTTTCCCGCATCAAGGGGATACACACCGCCATGAAATCGGGGATGCTGGCGGCAAAAACAGTCGCGATGGCACTACGGGGGGGCGATGAAGGTGGACGGGATCTGGCCCAGTATGGCGACGAGCTGCAACAGAGCTGGCTGGCCCGCGAACTCAAGGCGGCACGCAACTTCGGCGCTGCTCTTCACCGCTATGGTCCCTTGTTGGGCGGTGCCTTCAACTGGCTGGAGCAGCGGCTGCTTGGCACAAACTCGCCCTTCAAACTGCTCGATAAGGCTCCCGATTACCGCCAGCTGCGCATGGCCAGCCGCTGCGAGCCGATCCATTATCCCAAAGCCGATGGCAAGCTGAGCTTTGACAAGCTCTCGTCTGTGTATCTGGCCAACACCAGTCACGACGAGGATCAGCCCTGCCACCTCAAGCTGCAGGACGAGCGCATTCCGGTCGAGGTCAATCTACCCACTTGGGCCGAACCTGCCCAACGCTACTGCCCGGCAGGAGTGTTTGAAGTACTGGAAACGGAAGGAGCGGCCAAACTGCAGATCAACGCAGCCAACTGCATTCACTGCAAGACCTGTGACATTAAAGATCCCAGTCAAAACATCATATGGACACCGCCACAGGGAGGCTCGGGGCCCAACTATCCCAATATGTGATGAAGTGCAGCGATACCAAGATGCGGTGACATCAAAGATACTCAGCCCCAAAACATCATATGGACACCGCCACAAGGGGGCTCAGGGCCGAACTATCCGAATATGTGATGACGTGGGGCGATAGCAAAAGGCAGCCTCAGAAATCCTTCCCCCCTGCCAAAGGCGGGTTCTCCCCCGCATGGCCGCTCAGGTGATCCGACCTCGCTGTTTTTTTGAACAAACAGGCTGGATCCCTGATGAATAGCCCCTGACAAGCGCGGCCCGCCCCTGTATAGTTCGCCGCATTCAGGTTTTCCATCGGCCCGATCTGCTTATCCACGGGATCGCCTTCTGCAGCGATCTAAGGCCGCATGACCTGTGCAACCATCCCTGATTACCCATGACTTTTTAAGGGGGGACAGATGATCACCGCCTACATTCTCAATAACAAGGTGCTGGACATAGTCACGCTCGGGCCTGACGACATAGTACCTGACAACACGATCTGGCTGGATGCCTACAAGCCGGACACGGCAGAGCGAGAATGGTTGACGGGCCTGTTCCTGGAAGAGGTTCCCGACAAGGAAGAGCTCGACGACATCGAAGCATCCGCCCGTTTCTACTGGGATACCGATGGTCTGCACATTCACTCCCTGTTTCCCCAGCGGATCGGTCGTGACACCAAGGGTGTCCACGTCTCCTTTACCCTGCGCAACAACCTGCTGATCAGCATTCGTGAAGATGACATCGGGCTGGTACGCCTGCTGCGCCACTATATGCGCCAGGATCGGCTGGAGGTGGAGGATGCCCTCGACATCCTGCTGGAGGTGCAAAACCTCAAGGTGGAATACCTCTCCGACCTTATCGAGGATGGTTACAAGACCTTGGAAAACACCGCCGATCAGATCTTCGAGCCGGATCAGATCAACCCCATGCTCAAAGAGTTGATGGCACAGGAAGAGGCCAACGGCCAGATCCGTCTCTCCCTGCACGATACCCGCCGCGCCCTGCGTTTCCTCAAACGGAGCCTGCGCCAGCGCATGAGCCTGGAGCAGAACAAGTGGATCGACGAGATGCTGCACGACGTGGAATCTCTCTTGCCCCACACCCAGTTCCTGTTCGACAAGATCAACTTCCAGCTGGAGGCCTCCATGGGGGTCACCAATCTGGAGCAGAACAAGGTGATCAAGATCTTCTCGGTTGCCGCCGTGATCTTCCTGCCGCCGACCCTGATCGCCAGTATCTACGGCATGAACTTCGGCCGCATGCCGGAGCTCGCCTGGGAGTATGGTTATCCCATGTCGCTGGTGCTGATGGTGATGTCATCGCTGGGCACCGGCCTCTTCTTCAAGCGCAAAGGATGGCTGTAACGCCGCCGACGCGCGCTGCGATATCTGAAGAAATGGATTGGGGGGCATGGCCCCCCGATTAATTTGCGCTGATCCCAACGCCTTGCAAAGGGCGCGTCGTCGCCCCATATCCCCTCCATCACTCCATTCAAGTGGCTAACGGGCAACCATGACCCTCTACCCCGAACACCGATATGACGATCACGGCCAGTTGCGCCCGCCCCTCTGGTTCTGGCCCATCGCCCTGTTGCTGACCCGCTCGGTCTGGCTGTTTCTGATGGCTGGCGTCACCCGCGAGAGCGGCAGCGAGATCCTGACTCTCTTCTATCCGGACAAAATCACCCTCTACATCAGCCTGCTGACCGACGTCCCCGCCATCCTGGCGTTGCTCGCCTGCGGGGGCACCTATCAGCAGACCCACAGCATTCGCGCCTGGCTCAGGCGCCACAGCCCGCTGCTGCTGCTCTGCTCTGCCGTCAGCGGCCTGCTGATGCAACTGCACAGCCTCAATCTGCAGAAGTGGTCGTTCAGCTGGCCCACCGCACTGGTGCTGGTCGCCAGCCTCTGGTCACTCTGGTATCTGCTGCGCAGTCGCCAGCTACGGGAATATGCCGCAGACCAACCCCACTGACGGGGCTGACACCTATTGGCGAGTAACCCGGATCTGCAGGGTCTGGCGCTCGCTCTGGCTGCCTCGCCCTCCCTGTAGCTGGGTACCGAGGCTGCTCCCCTGATCCGCAGAACTGGTCGAGAGCTCCCCCACCGTCATCCACTGGCCCGGAGCCCCGCTCACCTCGGTGGCACTCTGCCCACGATTGATGGTGCCCTGATCCAGCCTCGCCTGTTCGCTGCTGAGCGCAATCTGCACCCGATCGCCAATCAAGGTGGCCGTGGCATAGAGGCCGTTCACCAGCGGCATCATCCCCACCACGGCGCCCCCGTGCCACTGATAGAAGGTCACCGGCTGATAGGAGCCCATCTGCAGCAGCACGGGACGACCCGACAGCCCGCGCACCTGCCAACTGTCGTTCTGGCTGCGCTGGTACTGTTGGGCGTTGCCATCGAGCAGCCACTGCCGCTTGGCCTCGTCGCGACTGATTGAGCCCCCCAGTTGCTGACCGCTGGCGGCCCCATCCACCCGCCACTCGATAAGCAGGCTTTGCGGCGGCTGGTTGATCTGGGCCAACGTGGCTTCAGCCTCCTGCAGCTGGGCTGGCGTCCCGCTCAGCACCAGCTGGTTACCCATCGCGCTTACCCCCAGCTGAGGGTAGATCTCCTTGAGGGTCTGCACCGCCGCCTGCGCCTCGAAGACCGGGATCACTTTCACCTCGGCCCACAACGACGGGCTCCAGAGCCCCATCATGCAGCCAAGCCACAGCAGCACCCTGCGGCCAACCTTGCCCATCCGAATCATTGCGCTCTCCTCGCTCTCTGTTCTCTTCTTGTGCTCTGCTCAGGCTGCTCGGCTCAGACGTGGGCCAACACCCGCAACCAACCGATCGGCCCGACTCTGTTCACCCGTTGATGATGAACCCGGCGGTTGCCAAAAAACAATCGGGAATGCAGCAAGTCCGTGATTTCCCACGGTATGAGGCTCTCATTCCACGCCCATTATCGCGTAAGATAGCGCCATCATATTTACCCACGCGGAATCCATCATGTTGAAACAGCTGTTGTTACTCCCCCTCGCCCTGCTGCTGGGGGCCTGCTCCCTGACCCAGTACAACGTCAGCGAGGCCGAAATCAACCAGTACCTCAAAGATCAGGTCTCTTTTGAAAAACAGCTGGGGATCCCCGGCATCATGTCGAGCAAGATCCGTCTGGATGAGATGCAGAGCCGTATCGGCCGCAAACAAGCGGATCGCATCGAGCTGGACGCCGCTGGCGACCTTCAGGTGAGCAGTCCCCTTGGCAGCCAGCAGATGAAGATCCGCTTTGCCCTGAGTGCCCGCCCCGACTATGTGGCCGATCAGGGAGCCATCTATCTGCGTGACCTTGAGCTGGTCTCGGTCAAGACCGAGCCGGCCGATATCGGGGCCGCCCTCACCCCGCTGCTCCCAACCTTCAATCAGTCCCTTTCCCTGTTCCTGTCGCAGACCCCGGTCTATCGCCTCGACAGCAGCCGCAAGAACGAAGCCAGGCTCAAGGACAAGGTCGAAGCCCTCAAGGTAGAGCCGGGCCGTCTGGTCATCCCGTTCAAGGTGCTCTGAACCCCGCCGCAGTGGCACTTTCATCGCAATAAACAGATAACCGCCCTCTTCGACAGCGCACATCCGGTTTAACGTGCAGCCGAATGGGGCGGTTTTTTACTTCTCAACTCCCTTCCAACACAGCATAATGCACACCATTCTCATTTAGATTCGTCATGAGAAGCGTCAATAATAAAACCAACCAATGGTGAGAAGGGACATGAGAAAAACCGTACTGGTTCAGGCGATCGCCTGCGCACTGATCAGCGGCGCCGCACACGCTGCCGTCAAAGTCGAAGACAAGACATTCAATACCGCCGCCAACATGCTGGCCTATACCGAATTCGAGCTCTCCGGTGAGCCGCTGGCCGAAGCGCTGGGGCTGGATCTGGACGTGCTGGATGCCAACCGTGCCGATGAGCCGACCCCGTTCGACTTCGCCGCCGGCATCGAATCCTACGAATACTCCGAAGAGGCGATGTACGCCCTCAACTACCAATCCGGCATGGGCCCACATCTGGTGAACGGGCCGCAAAACCTGGCCCGTGGCGGCACCATGGCCTCTCTGGGGCAACGGGTGCTGGCCATGGCCGATGCGGTTGGCTTCCCGGCCGATGAAGTGCCGCAGGGCATGTATCCCCTCTCCCTGCCCTACGCCTCCGCCAATCCGGAGTTTGCCCAGGCCGTCAACGCCACTCCGGTCAATGGCGACCAGATCACCATCAAGACAGCCAAAGGCACCGAGAAGACCGTCAAGACCCAGGTGCCCGCCTACTTCCGTGACTACAGCACCCTGCGCTGGAGCGGCAGTGACAACCTGCTGGTGCCCGCAGCCGTGGGCGGCATCCTGCTCAAAGAGGTGATGTGGTCGCAAGACTTCCTCGGCGGCATGCACGTGGCCGAGACCGATGAAGAGGTAGAAGCCGCCTCCGCCACCATGGATCAGGATGGCAAGCACAAGCTGGGCGTCTCTGCCGCTGATGGCTTCAACGGCATGATGCTGACCGAGCAATCCATCGACAAGCTGGCCATCATGCAGAACCAGCTCGGCTTCGATGGCAAACAACTGGGCGCCAGGATCACCCCGCAGTACGATCCGGCCAAAGGCGTCATCTACTTCCCCCATCAGGTGAAAGTGACCGAAACCAGCAACAACGATGCCGGTGCTATCGGCAAGCTGGAGGTGGTGGATGGCTCCGCCCAGCTGCGCGATGCCTGGATGATGCTGTGGCCGCTCTCCGAGTTCTATGCCTTCAGCGATCAGCGCAGCGCCAACACCAACCAGAACCCGGCCTTCCACGCCGTGTTTGACGGCGCACCGTTTGCCGCTGCGCCAGCTGCCAACCAGGCCAATGACCTGGGCAAAGCGGTCGCGGGCAGCGATGCCTTCTCGCTGGCGATCAATCTCTCCAACCTCACCTTCAAGAACCTGGCGGCCCTGCACTTTGATGCCAAGAGCGGCACCCTGGTCGACAGCTGGCAGGCAGGCAAACAGGGCAAGCACGTCACCACCTTTGACGCCGCTTACGCACTGGTCGCCCTGCAGATCTTCCAGCGTGCTCAGGATGCGCTGCCGGTCGGTTATGCCGCCGGTGACAATGGCGAGCTGAACCTCAAGACCAAGCAGGGTCAGCAGGCGCTCGACGTGATCCGCAAACAGGCCGATTTCATCCTTGCCAACCTCAAGGGCAAGAATGGCCTGGTGCATGACGGCATCACCCTGGGGGGCAAACTCGATGCTGGCCAGTCTGTCGATGCGCAGTTCGCCGCCATCCGTGGTCTGACCGCTGCGTTCCTCGCCACCTCCGATGCCAAGTACCGCACCGCTGCCCGCGAGCTGTTCATCGCCGCCGACAAGGCCTACTTCAATGCCAAGGCAGGTACCTGGCTGGCGGGTAAACAGGGTGAATACACCCCCTGGACCCAGGCTGCTATCTCCGGCGCCCTGCGCTCTGCCATGCTGAACCTGCGCAACGAAGGGGCCGAGAAGGCGCCCGAGCTGGAGCTGGCCAAGCTGACCAGTCAGTACGTCAGCTGGTTCCGTGGCACCGTCAACGGTGGTATGCAGATGGCCGAGTGGATCGGTGACTCCGGCGAGAACATCATCGAAGGTGCCGGCAGCGACACCGACGAAGATGGCGTACCGCAAGTGACCGCCGCCGGTGGCAAGCACGGCACCGCCATGGTGATGGCTGCCAAAGCGGTGATTAGCGAGTAATATTCGCCATTCACCCGGATGAAAAAGGGAGCCAATTTGGCTCCCTTTGCATTACAGCGTCTGACACAGTTTCAAGGACCTTCCTCAAACCAGCTTGTCCAGCATCTCCTTGGTCACCAGCACGATCCCCTGCTCGGAGCGGTAGAAGCGGCGGCTATCCTCATCGGCGTTTTCGCCCACCACCAGCCCATCGGGCAGCACACACCCTTTATCCACCACCACCCGGCGCAGACGGCAACCGGCACCGATCTCGACCCCGGGGAAGATGATGGCCTGATCCAGGGTGCAGAAAGAGTGCACCCGCACATTGGTAAAGAGCACCGAGTTGAGCACGAACGACCCGCTGACGATGGTGCCGCCCGAGAACATGGAGTTGATGGTCATGCCGTGCTGACCATTGCGGTCCTGCACAAACTTGGCCGGTGGCGTCAGGGTCTGGCTGGTCCAGATGGGCCAGTTCTGATCGTAGATATCGAGCTCGGGCAACACGGAGGCGAGATCCATGTTCGCTTCCCAGAACGAATCCAGGGTGCCCACGTCACGCCAGTAGGGTTTTTGCCCCTCGCGGGCGCCGACACAGGACATGCTGAAGGGGTGCGCAAACGCCAGCCCCTCCTCCACGATGCGGGGGATCAGATCCATGCCGAAGTCGTGTTTGGAGTCCTGATTGAGAATGTCCTCCTCCAGCAGTTGATAGAGGTACTCCGCCTCGAAGATGTAGATCCCCATGGAGGCCAGCGAACGATCCTCGCAACCCGGCATGGCGGGCGGATTGGCCGGTTTCTCGACAAAGGCGCGGATCTTGCGCTGCTCGTCGATGTCCATCACCCCGAAGGCGGATGCCTCGGCTCTTGGCACCTCGATACAGGCCACCGTCACCTTGGCGCCAAGGCGCACGTGATCGAGCAGCATGGCGGCGTAGTCCATCTTGTAGATGTGATCCCCCGCCAGCACCACTATGTATTTAGGGCCATAGTCACGGATGATATCGACGTTCTGATAGATGGCATCGGCGGTGCCGCGATACCAGTGCACCTCGTCCACCCGTTGCTGGGCCGGGAGCAGGTCGATGAATTCGTTCATCTGGTAACGCAGGAAGGACCAGCCCGATTGCAGGTGACGCAGCAGGCTGTGAGATTTGTATTGAGTGACTACACCAACGCGGCGGATCCCCGAGTTGATACAGTTGGAGAGCACAAAATCAATGATCCGGAATTTGCCACCGAAATGGACGGCAGGCTTGGCGCGGTTGTCGGTCAACTGTTTCAGGCGACTGCCACGCCCTCCCGCCAGCACCAGTGCCATACTCTGGTTCAGTAATTGTCGTGCTTTGGCACTATTTTCGGGCTCTAACAACATGATTTACCTCTGCCTTGTTTGATCTATTTTCAACTCATCTTCGCCTGATTCGGTAGCTGTGAAAGTGGTTTCACTCACATTTAACCGATCCCAATTGACCCTTTTAACCAAGTTGCGAGGAATAGCATGCTTTGCTCCGCCAGCTTGGTTAAAATTCCCCCATAAAGCAGCCACTTCAAGGATGACAAGATGGTTCACAAGCTCGGACGTTCCCTGTTTCTCATCGCCACCATAGTGACCATACCCCTGCTGCTACTGCAAGCAGTTTGGTTGGCCCTTCAGAGCACACCGCTCACCCTGGCCATTATTGTGGCCACCACACTGCTTGGCATGATCCTGCTGCTGATGCTGGCCATTCGTACCCTGGATGGCCTGCTCCAGCATCAGGAGCTCACCTGGGTCAAGGCGCTCAGAAGCCGGGATCCCTCCCAGCTCGATGAGCCCGCCTCCCGCGAGGTGCTGCAACAACTGCTGGAGCAGTTCGAAAGCGCCGAGCAGAGCGCCCATCGCCAGCTGACCGAATTGAGCAATCTGGCCACCACCGATGAGCTGACCCAGCTACTCAACCGCCACGCCTTTCGCCGCGACATGACCGAGTTGCTGCAGCGGGATCAGGACACCCAGACCGCCACCCTGGTGCTGATCCGCGCCACCGAACTTGGCAAGATCAACGCCCAGCGCGGCTTCCAGTCTGGTGATGCCTATATCAAAGACATGGCCGCCCTCATCAAGCGGGTGGTGAGCCGCTTCCCGGGTAATCAGGTCTATCGTATTTCGGGGGCCGATTTCGCCGTGCTGGTGCAGCCGGTGGCCAATATCCCCCCCCATCTGCTGGGGCAGGATTTGAAAGCGGCTTTCGATCACTATCAGGATCAGCACGAGCTGGAGAGCACCGCATACTCCGGCCTCACCAAGCTCAGCAGCGGTCAGCAAATCGAAGCGGTACTGGCCAGAGCGGATCTGGCGCTGGCCCGCGCCCAAACCGAGACCATCAACGGCTGGGCTATCCAGCAGGATGACAACGTCTCCGATCTGCAGGGGCAACACCACTGGCGCGAGGTGCTGACCGAAGTGCTGGCGCAGGAGCGGCTCAGCTTTACCTACCAGCCGATCCAGCCGCTGCACCGCAGCATGCTGGCCTACAACGAGATCTACACCCGCTTCAGCGGCAACGACGGCACAGCTCTGCCCACCGACACCCTGTTTGCCATGGCGCAGCGGCTGGATATGGTGATGCGGCTGGAGCAGCTGGTCATTACCCACATCATGCGTCAGTACCGGGCCTTTGGTGCCAACCAGAGTCGCTGGGGGATCAACCTCTCCCCCAACCTGCTGCAAAACAGTACCTTCCTGATCTGGCTTGACCGCCAGTTGCTCAAAGATCCCAATACCAGCGCCAATCTGGTGTTCGAACTGGATGAGGAGCATCTGGAGCGCAACCTGACCGGCGCCAAGCGGGTGTTTGAACTGCTGCGCCGCAACGGCAGCCGTTCGGCTATCGCCAACTTCGGCAAGGGGATCGGCTCCTTCACCCTGTTTCGCGAGCTCAAGCCCGACTACATCAAGCTGGATCCCGCCCTTATTACCGGGCTGGAGCAGGATCAGACCAACCAGCAATTCGTGCGGATGATCGTCGATGTATCACATCGGATGGGGTGTCAGGTGATTGCCGAGGGGGTGGAACAGCTTGGCCAGAAACAGCTGCTGCAGGGGATGTACGTGGACGGTTTGCAGGGTTATCTGATCGCCCGGCCGCAACCGCTGCGACCGGATATCAGCCAGCTGGGGCTCTTTACTGAGGATGCTTCAGCTTCAAAAGGGTCAGAATGATGTCATTGAGCTGGCGATAGCGCTCCAGCTCTTTTTGATCGTAACGGGTCGCCAGCGTGGTGGGGTTGTGGCGATTCTTGAGGTAACGGTTGATTTGCAGGCGATTGAACCCCGCCACCTGATAAACCTGGCCAAGCAGGGTATTGAGCTCATCGTGCTCCAGACCTGCTCTGGCCAGATACTCCCCATCGGCGGGACTCTCGGTCTGATGGCTCCATTTGCCAATGCGGCCGCTCTCCTGCAGATAGCTGAGCCACTGCTCGATATAGAGGGGTTTGCAGCCCGCCAGCAGATTGAAAAAGCCCACTGCATCGCAACGACAACCGCTCAGGAGCACGACCGCCAGCTGATCGGCATCGCACTGGAAGGTCACAGGCCCGGCTTGCGCCCAGTCCAGTGCCTGCACCCGAATGCTGGCCTTCTCACCCGCAGCTCCCGTTACGTCGAATACAAACATGGCGCTCCTCCCTTGGCAAAAGGTTGATGATGGACCATCCCCCTGACAGGTGCAAAGGCAAATCGGCTTTTAACTCATCAATCTGGATATTCGACCATAAAAAAGACCGGTATCCTGAACGAATATCGGTCTTTATCTTGATGGCCTGTACGTTCAGGCCATCAATGGAGGCGCTTTCAGGCGTCCAGTTCAACCAGTGCCTTGGCCAGCTCGATGGGTTCGAGCTCCTGACCTTCCAGATCGGCGTTCCAGTTCGGGCCGACCAGCACATCATCTTCATCCAGATCGTTGATCCAGATATCGAGAAACTCTTCCAGATCGATCACTTCCGGCTCGTAATCGGCCCACTCGTCGACGCAGTGCAGACGGGCGTCCTCTTCGGCAGACCAGAGCGGCATCACGTCGGCGTCTTCAAATTCGGCGGAGCGGCAGACGACCCAGTCTTCCCCATAGCGCAGACCCCACACCTGACCCGACTCGCGGACTTGTTCGATAAACAGTTGGAAATTGGCGTCAAGGTTGTCGTTAAGCATGCTCATGGGATTCTCTCTTTCTTTCGGGTGCTGCGGCATTGTCGGGCGACAATACGATGGCCAAATGGTGTCGCAAAAGCGACATGGACTCAAGCATATTGGGGTTATTACTGGAAAAAAGCCGGGATAACCCCCATTAGCCTGCAAAAACGCCTCCCGATGGAGGCGCCTTGCAGATTCAGGAGATCAACGCTCCCAGTAAACCTCTTCCAGGCTGTCCTCTTTCTCCGGCAAACCGCGGGAGAGACGGGGGCTGCTCTGGGCCAGCACCTCGTAGCTGACACGGTTGGCATATTTGCACACCTGGGCCAGTGAGGAGTAGGTCAGGAACTCGGAGGTGTGCTTGGCGGAGTTGGGCACATTCATCCGGTGATAGGAGTTGGCAACCATGTCGTGCAGCACGGCAGAGAGCGCGCCATCCCCTGCCCCGTTGGTGTTTTTGATCTTCTCCGGGCCACCCATGTACGGGGAGATGTGGGAGTAGATCCGGGCCGGTTTGCGGCACTTGGCGCGGGCCATCGGGCGGCTGAACTCATACATGTTGAACTCGGGGATCACGCCAGGCAGCAAGGTATGGGTGGTCTCGCGCTTGTAATCCTCGTCGGTGTAGCTCGCCATGTAGAGACCGATGGGGCCTGCGGTACAGAGCACCATGTCGGCCCAGTCGAGCGCCTTGTCGGCCGCACCGAGCGGATCAGCGATGCCGGTCAGGGCTTCACCCTCGTCTTCATTCATCGCCAGCACGGTCACGTTCTCGGCAATGAAGTCGCGCCACCACTGGGGATTTTCATCGATGACGAAACGGGTGCCCAGGGTCAGCACCACGGGAATACCGGCCTCGCGAGCGTAACGGACGGCTGCCATCGCGGCCTCTTTCATCGGATCACCATCATCACCACGCACCAGATAGGCGGTGATCACCAGTGCAGAGGCCCCCTTGATCACATCCTCCGGAATGTGCTGCACATCCAGCTGGTTCATCTTGCCGGCATTGATGCCGAAGCTGCGCTCGCCGCACTCGGTGATGAAGGTGAAGCAACGGCCGATAGGGCCATCAACCGGCTGCAGATAGTCCAGATTGACGCGGGAAGAGGTGTTGCACAGATAGCGGTAGGCGTAGCAGCCGATGCGAATGTCCTGGCTCATCACACCCAACAGGATGGAGTGGGAATCGGCCAGCACAGAGTAGTTGTGTACCGTGTTGCCGATGGTGCCACCGGCAAACTCGCTCACCACCATGTTGTTGGTCTTGAGCTCGTCATAAATGCGTTCGGCCACGTCGTCGTTGATGACGACGGAGTGCCCCTTGCTCAGACCATAACGGGTCAGAAACGCTTCATCCACATGGGCTTCGATATCAACCAGGGTCTGATCAATCCCGACCACGTAGGCTTTGCCCAGCTCGGTTAACAGGGGATTTTGCGGCACCAGGGGATCGCGTCTGTCGACAGGGAAGTAGTGTTTGGACTTGCGCTGACCGGGAAATTTCATGGCAATGTTCTGTGCTCTGGGGGAAAGAGGGGCGGGATTTTAACACAATCCGCCGTCCCGAAAAGTCGCCCTGTTTAAATAATGGAGTCAGTATAGACAAGGGCTGCAAGGAAAAACGTTTGCCCTTTCACCATAAAAAAACCACCCCGCCCGGGGTGGTTCTGAAGTACAAAAATGCGGCCAGCTTTCAGAGTGTCGCCACGCCCTGCAACAGGGCCAGCACCGAGAAGAGTCCGAGGGCGAGCCAGAACAGCAAGGTACCCAGAAAACGGGGCACATTGGGGGCTTTGGGGATCTGGATGCCGATGGCATGAAGGATGCGACCAGCCAGCAGCATGGCGCCACCGGCATGCAGCCAGAGCGCACCGGCACCGGAAATCTCGCACAGCGCCATCAGCAGCAGGGTCAGCGGCACATACTCGGCGAAGTTGCCGTGGGCCCGGATCGCCGCCAGCAGCTCGGGGGCTTCCCCCTGCCCTATCATCACCCCGAACTGGGCGCGGCGTCTGACCACCCAGAAGGAGAGCCCCAGAAACAGCAGCCCCAGCAGGCCTGCGTAAATCAGTGTGATATGTACCATGACTCGACTCCTTGTTTGACTGACTGTCGGTCACTCATGCCAGTTCGCGGCAGATGAGCGAGACCATCATCCGGATATGGGCCTGATCGCTGTTGAGGGCCGCAATATATTCAAACCGCTCGCCACCGGCCTCCATGAAGATCTCCCGGTTCTGTACCTGAATTTCCTCGAGGGTTTCGAGGCAATCGGCGGCAAAGGCCGGGCAAATCACATCGAGCCGCTTGATGCCCGCTGCTGGCATACCGGCGATGGTCACGTCGGTGTAGGGTTTGAGCCACTCCTCCTTGCCAAAGCGGGACTGGAAGCTGGCCGTCCACTGCCCGGCCGCCAGCCCGAGTGCTTCGGCCAGCAGGGTGGCGGTGTGACGACACTGGTGACCATAGGGGTCCCCTTCGTTCTCATAGCGCTCGGGAATACCGTGGAACGACATCAGCAGATGATCACCCTGGCCGTGCTGCTCCCAGTGACGGCGCACGCTCATGGCCAGCGCCTGAATGTATTCGGGATGGGCGTGATAATCACGAATGAGCCGCACCACCGGCAGATTGCGCTCTTTCTTCATCGCCTTGCCCCAAGCATCGAAGACCGAGGCGGTGGTACTGACCGAATATTGCGGATAGAGCGGCAACAGGATCACCCGGTTGACCCCTTTGGCCTTGAGCGCCTGCCAGCCATCATTCACTGACGGGGAACCATAGGTCATCGCCAGCTCCACCGGCACCTCGACCCCCTCCCGCTTGAGCTCCTGCTCCAGCGCAGCGCGCTGCTGCTTGCTTATCACCATCAGCGGCGAGCCCTGCTCGGTCCACACCTGCTGATAGAGCTTGGCCACTTTGGGCGAGCGTGTCGGCAAGATGATGAAGTGGAGCAGCGGGCACCAGAGGTAACGGGGCAGGTCCACCACACGGGGATCGTGCAGGAACTGGCTGAGGAACGCTTTGACGGCAGCGGTGGTTGGTGCGGCTGGGGTACCCAGATTGACCAGCAATATTCCGGTTTTCGTGGTCACGTTGGCTTCCTGTCTATCTGTCATTATGCAAAAAGGGCCCCGCAGGGCCCTTCTCTTTATTTATCTGATGGCACGGGAAACTGTGCCGGCAGCAAAGATCAGCCCAGAATGGTGGCAAGCTGCTTGCTGACCTGATCAACCGGCTGGGTGCCGTCGATCTTGACGTAACGGGTGTGGCCCGCTTCCGCCTCTTTGCCGTAGAAACCGATCAGCGGCGCGGTCTGCTGATGATATACATCCAGACGCTTGCGCACTGTGGTCTCTTCGTCGTCGGCGCGGATCACCAGATCTTCACCGGTCACGTCATCCTTGCCTTCCACTTTCGGCGGGTTGAACACCACGTGGTAGGTACGGCCGGAGCCGGAGTGAACGCGACGGCCGCTCATGCGCTTGACGATCTCTTCGTCCGGCACAGCAAACTCCAACACGAAATCAACCACAACACCGGCATCCTTCATGGCTTGCGCCTGGGGAATGGTGCGCGGGAAACCGTCCAACAGGAAGCCTTTGGCGCAATCCGGCTGAGCGATGCGCTCTTTGACCAGACCGATGATGATGTCGTCAGAGACCAGCTGACCTGCGTCCATCACAGCTTTGGCTTTCAGACCGAGCTCGGTGCCCGCTTTGATCGCCGCACGCAGCATGTCGCCGGTGGAGATCTGGGGAATACCGTGTTTTTCCATGATGAACTGAGCCTGGGTACCTTTGCCGGCGCCCGGAGCCCCCAACAGAACAATGCGCATACACGCTCCTATTGATTGGTTATTCAAATCTTGCGAAGGCAAAAAAGTACACGGTTTCGCCCGTTTCTACAAGGGTGAGCCACCTGAATGAGCACTTTATCGCCACAATAACCGGCTGATCGAACAGGATTTCATCGCAAGGGGAAGACGCAAAAATAGCCAGGGATTCAGCATAGAGCGCCAAATGCAGGAAGGACGTACGGCAGAAAAAAAGATCCCGGCTCGGGGCCGGGAATTGCGCTCAAAAGTAACTACTTGTCGCTCGTAGTAGGAACAGGGCAATAGTAGTTTGCCCCCTGTGCGTCAACAACTGTCAGATGTGACAGGCAGGCCGCTATGGAACCGGAACTGCGGATCTGGCGAGCAGATAAGCTCGGCTTCCAGCTTGCCAAAGAAGGCCACCCGCTCGCTGATATCCTCCCCTGCATACTGTTCGGCCAGGCTCAGGTAATCCTGATAATGGCGCGCCTCGGAGCGCAGCAAAGAGACATAGAAGCGGCTCAGCTCTTCGTCCAGATGGGGCGCCAGCTTGGCAAAGCGCTCGCAGGAGCGGGCCTCGATGTAGGCGCCGATGATCATCTTATCGACGATGGTGGCCGGTTCATGGGTGCGCACATGCTGCATCAATTGGCGGGCATAGCGAGAGGCCGTCACCGGCCCGTACTCGATGCCGCGGGCCTGCATGATCTCCAGCACCTGCTCGAAGTGATGCAGCTCCTCCTGAATGAGCCGCACCATGGGAAACAGCAGCGGATTGCGTTCCAGCTCGGCAAAGACGGTGCGATCAGACTCCCCCATGCTGCGTTTGCCCAGGATCTCGGCCTTCTCCGGAATGGCATCCAGCTCGCGATAAAACTCCAGCTTGGGCAGCAGATGGCGCTTGCCCTTGGGCAGGCAGTAGCGGCGCACCAGACTGTGGGCGGTGAGTGCGGCCTTGGTCTCGCAGTTGGCGTGATCGATGAGCAGGGTCGGCAAACGGGCCGGATCCCGCGCCATCTCCACCCACTCATCCGGGGTCTTGCACTGCAAAAACTGGCGCACTGGGGCTAGCAGATCATCCATCTGAACTCTCGTTTGTTAAACACGCCGGTTAAAAGCGTATCGGTCATATATGTTGCCACCTATGCTAGCGGATCCCGCTGGCTATGCCCATATCCGGCACGATAAACGGATATTTTTCAAACAGATATCCCCTCCTCCTTCTGCCGGTGCGCGGCAGAAACGACAATGGGGGCCACTGGCCCCCATCTCGCTATCCCATCCGGCAAAACCGCAAACGTTTAACTGCCTTCGTTAAAAATTTCCAGATTGCTGGTGCCTTCCTGCCATTCACGCACCGCTTTGGTGTCATCGTTGCGCAGGGCGTTGAGGTGATCCAGATAGGACTGATCCACGTCGGAGGTGACGTAGTGGCCGTTGAACACCGAGGTCTCGAAGTGACGCAGATCCGGGTTGATCTCCCGCACAGCTTCTTCCAGATCTTCCAGATCCTGGAAAATCAGGCCATCGGCACCGATCAGCTTGCACACCTCTTCCACTTCACGGCCATGGGCAATCAGCTCGTTGGCGGTGGGCATGTCGATACCGTAGACATTGGGGAAGCGGATTTCCGGCGCTGCCGAGGCGAAGTAGACCTTGGCTGCCCCTGCTTCACGGGCCATCTGGATGATCTGCTCGGACGTGGTACCGCGCACTATGCTGTCATCCACCAGCAACACCTTCTTGCCCTTGAATTCGGAGCCGATGGCGTTGAGCTTGCGACGCACCGACTTCTTGCGCTGGGTCTGGCCCGGCATGATGAAGGTACGACCGATGTAGCGGTTCTTCACGAAGCCCTGACGGTATGGCAGGTCGAGGGTGTGAGCGATCTCCAGCGCCACGTCACAGGAGGTCTCGGGGATGGGGATAACCACATCGACGTCGAGATCTTCCCACTCGCGAGCAATCTTCTGACCCAGCTTGCGACCCATGTTGAGGCGGGCAGCGTAGACCGAGACCTTGTCGATGCACGAATCGGGACGGGCAAAGTAGACATATTCGAAGATGCAGGAGCTCATCTGCGGGTTCTCCGCACACTGCTCGGAGAAGAGCTGGCCCTGCTCGGTGATGTAGATGGCTTCACCCGGCGCAATATCCCGCACCGTCTCGAAACCGATGGCGTCGAGCGCCACGCTCTCGGAGGCGAGCATGTACTCCACCTGACCCTGCTCGTCCTGACGACGACCGAGGATCAGCGGGCGAATGCCGTTGGGATCACGAAAGCCGATGAGGCCATGGCCAATCACCAGCGAGACCACCGCATAGGCGCCGCGGATCTGCTGATGGGTTCTGCGCACCGCAGCGAAGATATCTTCGGGGCGCAGCGCCATCTTGTCGCAGCGATCAAGCTCGTGGGCCAGTACGTTCAGCAACACTTCCGAGTCGGATGTGGTGTTGATGTGGCGGCGGGCGACCTTGAACTGCTGCTCCTTGAGCTCCTTGGCGTTGGTGAGGTTGCCGTTATGGGCCAGCACCATGCCGTAAGGCGAGTTCACATAAAAAGGTTGGGCTTCAGCGGCACTTGAGCTGCCTGCGGTGGGATATCTGACATGACCTATGCCGATGTTCCCTTGCAGACGCTGCATGTGGCGCACTTCAAACACGTCCTTCACCAGGCCATTGGCCTTGCGTTGCCGGAAGTTTCCACTCTCAATGGTCACGATCCCGGCGGCATCCTGTCCCCTGTGCTGCAACACCGTCAAGGCGTCGTAGAGGGCCTGATTGACGGGGGTGGTGCCAACTATACCGACAATACCACACATGTCTTTGCTACCTCGAAGTCACTATACCTGTTTAAGAAAACTGGATGAGTTCAACATGAACCCGAAAAACCACTGGATCACCGGCTTGAACTCCGGCACCAGCTTGGACGCCACCCACCAGTCGCTCTGGGAGAGGCTGGTGAAGGTATCCATGAAAAAAAGCAGGGCACTGACGATCAGCACCCCGCGAATTGCACCGAAGCAGACCCCCAGCACCCGATCGGTACCGGAGAGACCCGTCTTGTCCACCAACAGGCCCACCACATAGTTGACCACGCTGCCGAGGATCAGGGTCGCCACAAACAGGGCGGCGATGGCCAGACCGTTGCGCACCAGCGCGTCGGAGAACGAGGTGAAATAGACGGCGAGATCGGGATAGAAATGGCTGGCAATAAAGAAGGCGATAAACCAGGTGACAAGAGACATGGCCTCCTTGACGAAGCCGCGCACCAGGCTGATGAGAGCAGAAAAACCGACGATGCCGATGATGGCGTAATCAATCCAGACCATAGAAAAAGATGTCCTGCGAAATTGCGGCGCAGTCTAACAAAAACGATTGCGCATTGCTTGATAAAAATGTGTTAACTGTTCAAAGCGGCGCCGAAAAGCCGCATTTTTTCAGCACTAAAACGGTTGACCGGCGCCAGAATGCACAACGCCATGGCAATGCCATGGCGTTGTGGTCAGCGGTGTGAGCTTACCCGATGTGGGTCAGGCCACCCATGTAGGATTGCAGCGCAGCCGGGATGGCGATGCGGCCATCTTCCTGCTGGTAGTTCTCCATCACCGCGACCAGAGTACGACCCACCGCCAGACCGGAGCCGTTCAGGGTGTGCAGCAGCTGCGGCTTGCCGTCGATGCGCACGCGAGCCTGCATGCGGCGCGCCTGGAAGTCGGTGCAGTTGGAGACAGAGGAGATCTCGCGGTAGGTGTTCTGGGCTGGCAGCCACACTTCCAGATCGTAGGTCTTGGCGGCGCAGAAGCCCATGTCACCGGTAGAGAGTGCCATCACGCGATACGGCAGTTCCAGCAGTTGCAGCACCTTCTCGGCGTGACCCACCATCTCTTCCAGCGCTTCCCAGGATTGCTCCGGGTGAACCAGCTGAACCATCTCGACCTTGTCGAACTGGTGCATACGGATGAGACCACGGGTATCACGACCGTAGGAGCCCGCTTCGGAGCGGAAGCAGGGGCTGTGGGCGGTCATCTTGATCGGCAGTTCCTGCTCGTCGAAGATCTCGTCGCGGGCCATGTTGGTGAGCGGCACTTCGGAGGTCGGGATCAGCGAGAACTTGCGCATCTTGCCTTCATCTTCCCCTTCGCCCTCAATCCCGGTATTGAACAAATCCTGGGAGAACTTGGGCAACTGGCCGGTGCCATAGAGGCTATCCGGGTTGACCAGATAAGGGACGTAGCATTCGGTATAACCGTGCTGCAGGGTGTGCAGATCCAGCATGAACTGGGCCAGCGCGCGGTGCAGGCGGGCAATCTGCCCCTTCATCACCACGAAACGGGCACCTGAGAGCTTGACGCCATTCTTGAAGTCTACGCCCTTGGCCGCTTCACCGAGATCGATGTGATCACGCACCGGGAAGCTGAACTGACGCGGGGTACCCCAGCGGCGCACTTCCACGTTGTCGTTCTCGTCACGCCCCACCGGAGTAGTCTCGCTCGGCAGGTTGGGGATGGCGTCGGCGATGGCTTTCAGCTGGGCCAGCAGGGCATCCAGCTCGACCTTGCTGGTTTCCAGCTCGTCGTTGATCTTGGTCACTTCGGCCTTGAGCGGGGCAACATCTTCACCACGACGGGCAGCTTCACCGATGGATTTGGAGCGGGCGTTGCGCTCGGCCTGCAGCTCCTGGGTACGGGACTGCAGATCCTTGCGTTTCTCTTCCAGAGCGTTGACAGCCGCTACGTCCAGAACGTAACCGCGTGTCGCCAGACGAGCGGCAGCCTCTTCGATATCGCTGCGCAGATATTTGGGATCCAGCATGGTTTACCTACTTTTTTAAAATGGGATCTGGGCCTGAGTCATCATGACGGGCTGGGAAACAGATCCGGAAGTTAACATCGGTTGGCGCACCCCAATCGTGTTCAGAATCGGGCCTTCGAAATCAAGAAGATGGTATCAGGCCGAAACCAACGGGGTCAGACGGGCAGTGTAGCAGACCGCCCCCCCGCCCGAACAGGGACTATTGGGGTCGTTTTTGCCGACTTGTGGGGTCAGACACCCCATTTTTACGGTGTCTGACCACTTTTCATCCAGCAGGAGAAAACTCGCGACTAGCGACCCCGTTTTTGCGGGCTCTGCCGGTCCAGTTCGTGGAGGTAGTCGAGCTTCTGGCCGATCTGCTTTTCCAGACCGCGATCGGTGGGCTGGTAGTACTGCTTGCCAGCCAGTTCGGGGGGGAAGTACTCCTCGCCCGCGGCATAGGCGCCTGGCTCGTCATGGGCGTAACGGTACTCGGCGCCATAGCCCAGATCGCTCATCAGTTTGGTCGGAGCATTGCGCAGGTGTACCGGCACCTCGAAGTCAGGGAGGTTTTTGGCATCATGGAGTGCCGCCTTCCAAGCGGTATAGACCGCATTGCTTTTCGGGGCGCAGGCGAGATAGACGATCGCTTGGGCGATGGCCCGCTCCCCTTCCGCCGGACCGATCCGATGGAAACAATCCCAGGCCGACAGGGCGACCTGCATGGCACGGGGATCGGCATTGCCCACATCTTCCGAGGCAATCGCCAGCAAGCGGCGGGCAATATAGAGCGGATCGCAACCGGCACTCACCATGCGGGCATACCAGTAGAGCGCCGCATCCGGCGCCGAACCGCGAATGGATTTGTGCACCGCCGAGATGAGGTCGTAGAAGTGATCCCCCCCCTTGTCGAAGCGGGCCACGTGCTCCCCCACCACGGCAGCGAGCAGACCGCTGTCGATCACCCGAGCCCCTGCGCTATCGGTTTCGGCCATGTCGGCCAGCAGCTCCAGATAGTTGAGGGATTTGCGCCCGTCCCCATCCACCGCCTTGGCCAGCGCCTCTTTGACGCCGGGGGCGAAGGTGAGTGCCGGATCATTGAGACCACGGGGATCGGTCATCGCCTGATCGAGCATGGCGAGGATGTCGCTCTCTTCCAGTCGCTTGAGCAGATAGACCCGAGCCCGGGAGAGCAGTGCGTTGTTGAGTTCGAACGAGGGGTTTTCAGTGGTGGCACCGATAAAAGTGATGGTGCCATCTTCGATGTGAGGCAGGAACACATCCTGCTGGCTCTTGTTGAAACGGTGCACCTCATCCACAAACAGAATGGTGCGAACCCCGCGCCAGCTGTTCTCATTCGCCTTGTCGATGGCGGCGCGGATCTCCTTGATGCCGGAGGTGACCGCAGAGAGCCGCTCCACCTCCGCCTGGCAGTAGTGAGCCATCAACTCCGCCAGCGTAGTCTTGCCGGTACCGGGCGGCCCCCACAGGATCATCGAGTGGCAG
Source organism: Aeromonas sp. YN13HZO-058 (assembly GCF_001921245.1). Lineage (NCBI taxonomy): Bacteria > Pseudomonadati > Pseudomonadota > Gammaproteobacteria > Aeromonadales > Aeromonadaceae > Aeromonas > Aeromonas sp. YN13HZO-058. The sequence continues at coordinate 109,333 of NZ_MQSY01000022.1, forward strand.
TGACCTGCCAGAATGGCTTTGCGCAGGGGCTTGTCAGCCCCCAGGATATGTTGCTGACCGATATACTGGTCGAGGTTTTGTGGCCGCATCCGGGCCGCCAGCGGACGAAAGTCCGATGAGAAATCCAGCGACAAGTTGCTCATCTGTATTGACCGTTCAGTATCACGGATACCGCCATGGAAAAACGGTCCGACGAGAAATCCAACAAGAGGTTGCTCATCGGTATTGACCACCCAGCGTCACGCCACCCGCCTTTGACTGGCGCAGTGGCGAGCAATCCAACGACCGCGGGCTCATCAGCGCTGGTCGTCCAGCTCGACCCCCTTGGGGATCTTGAAAACAAATTCGTTGCCCTTGAGCACCGGCTTGCGATTGAAGCTGCTCAGGGTGAATTCGCTCCACTGCCCTTGCGCCTCTTTCACATCGAAACGGCTGATGTTGTTGGCCCGATCGAAGGTGACGCGGAAGGAGGCGATCAGCTCATCCTTGTTGCGGCTGGTGACGGTATAGACATCCCCCTGTTGGGTCACGTCATAGTTCTTCCAGAACTTGTCGTCATTGCCGGCAATCAGAATAAAGGGAGTGTTGAGCACCGCATCTTTCAGCTTGAGGGCGGTGACCTGCTCGACGAAAGGATCATAGACCCAGACATCCTGACCATCGGCCACGATCAGGCTCTCATCCGGCGAGGTGGTGTGCCAGTTGAAACGGTTCGGGCGTTGTACCAGCAGATCGCCGCTGGCCTTTTGCAGCTCCTTGCCCTTGCTGTCATAGACGGTCTGGGCAAATTTGGCGGAGAAGAGGCTGACACCCGCCAGCTTCTGTTTGAGATCGCTGGCCGCATCGGCCCACACCTGACTGCTGGCCATCAGCAGCACGGTACCCATCAACAGTTGTTTTTTCATCACGCTCTTCATAAAAACGCTCTCGATAAAAGGCCACGCCCGCGGAGGGCATGGCCAGGGATAGAATGAAACGGTGAGGCTTAGTCCCGCACCGGCGGCGGTGCCAGCACGTCGCGCTGACCATTGCCACCCGGTGAGCTGACGATGCCCTGATTCTCCATCTGCTCGATGAGACGGGCGGCCCGGTTGTACCCAATCTTGAACTTGCGCTGGACGCTGGAGGTCGAGCCACGGCGGGACTCCACCACAAAGGCGACCGCTTCGTCGAACAGGGGGTCGAGCTCTTCATCGCCACCGCCGCCGTATTCGCCGCTGCCACCTTCGCCACCCGACTCACCGGAGAGGATTTCCTCGATGTAGTTCGGCTCGCCGCGCAGTTTCCAGTCCGCCACCACCTTGTGCACTTCGTGGTCATCGACGAACGCACCGTGTACCCGGGTCGGGTTGGAGGTACCGGACGGCATGTAGAGCATGTCGCCCATGCCGAGCAGGGATTCGGCCCCGCCCTGATCGATGATGGTGCGCGAGTCGATCTTGCTCGACACCTGGAACGAAATACGGGTCGGGATGTTGGCCTTGATAAGACCGGTAATCACATCCACCGACGGACGCTGGGTCGCCAGAATGAGGTGAATACCGGCCGCCCGCGCCTTCTGGGCGATACGGGCAATCAGCTCTTCCACCTTCTTGCCGACGATCATCATCATGTCGGCAAATTCGTCCACCACCACCACGATGTGGGGCAGCTTCTCCAGCTCCGGCGGCATCTGATCCATGGAGTCACCCGGACGCCACAGCGGGTCGAGCAGCGGCTCACCCGCCTCGATGGCAGCCAACACCTTGTCGTTGTAACCCTTGAGGTTACGCACGCCAACTGCCGACATCAGCTTGTAACGACGCTCCATCTCGCCCACGCACCAGCGCAGAGCGTTGGCGGCGTCCTTCATATCGGTCACCACCTCGGTCAGCAGGTGCGGGATCCCTTCGTAGACCGAGAGTTCCAGCATCTTGGGGTCGATCATGATGAAGCGCAGGTCATCGGGGGATGACTTGTAGAGCATCGAGATGATCATGGTGTTCACCCCTACCGACTTACCGGAACCTGTGGTACCGGCCACCAGCAAGTGTGGCATCTTGGCCAGGTTCACCACCACCGGCTCCCCTGCGATGTCCTGACCCAGGCCCATGGTGAGCGGGTTGCGGCTATCGCGGAAGGCATCGCAGTCGAGGGTCTCGCGCAGGTAGACGGTCTGGCGCACCCGGTTGGGCAGCTCGATACCGACGAAGGTCTTGCCCGGGATCACCTCAACCACCCGCACACTGCTGGCAGAGAGGGAACGGGCCAGATCGCGCGACAGGTTGGTGATCTTGCTCGCCTTCATACCCGGCGCCAGATCCAGCTCGAAACGGGTAATGACCGGGCCCGGATAGACACCGACCACCTTGGCCTGCACGTTGTAATCGGCGAGCTTGGCTTCTACCAGACGGCCCATGCGATCCAGCTCATCCTTGCTCATCATCTGGGTCTTGGCAGGCGGACGGTCGAGCAGCTCGATGCTCGGCAACGGGGGCATCGTTGATTGCGGACGACGCTTGGGTCTGGTCGGTGCGACGGCAACCGGTGCGGCGACCTCGTCGTCCCCTTCGGCCCACGGCAGATCCAGATCGTCTTCATCATCGTCATCGGCCACAGCCAGTACCGGCTGACGACGACCATTGGCGGCCGCCACCGCACGTTTCGGCTTGGCAGCCGGAGCCGGCTCGTCATCTTCATCATCAAACTGCGGGTCGAACTCGAAGGTATCGTCGTCGAGTTCCGGCAGCCACTCTTCGGCGGCGGCCTTCTGATCCTTGGCCTTGGGTCGGCGAGTCCAGCTGGTGTGCGGCTCATCTTCCTCATCATCAAACGCGATGGCCCCTACCCCGCCTTCCAGCAAGGGGTCCGGCCCCTCGTTGCGAGGTTGACGCCAGCCACCGGTCAGCCAGCGGCCGAGGGTGGTCGGGAAGTGGTAAACGGCGCTGACCGAACCGGTGCAAGCCGCGCCGATCTGTTCGACGATAGTGAGCCAGGACCAGCCGGTAAAAAGGGTAATGCCGGTTGCCACGAAGCAGAGCAGCATCAGGTTGGCTCCGACGCCGCCAAACAGCGGCACCACCGCGGAGGCGATCACATCCCCCACCAGACCACCGGCGGAGAAGTTCTGCATATCGTTGAAGTTCATGCTGGCAATGGCCGACATGCCGAGCACGGTCAGGATAAAGCCGATGATCCGCACCCCCAGGGTGAGGTAATCCACATCGAGCAGACGGCTCGGGCGCCAGAACAGACTCCAGCCCAGCAGTACCACCAGCGGCGGCACCAGATAGGAGAAGGCCCCAAAGGTAAACATGGTGATGTCGGCGAGCCAGGCACCGGCACTACCGGCGAGGTTCTTCACCTCCCCTTGCCAGGAGGTCTGGGACCAGCCGGGATCAGCGGGATGATAGGACAACAGGGCAAGCAGAAGATAAGCAGCCATCAGGGTGATGGCGATCAAGACGGCTTCGAAGATCCGTTGTGTACCTGATAAAGGAGTAAACAGCTTTTTATCGGCCAAACTCCGGCTCCTTTCTGAAAACATGTAATGCAGGAAATAAGGGGGCCTAGTATCCCCGAAAAGCCCACCGATTGTCAGCCAGAGCCTGATGGGACGGGGCCATATTTGCAATTATCTTTACAAGAAGAAACGAGCGGACCGGCCGCTCGTTTCTGACTGTCATGGTGTCTCATATGGAAAAGAAACCACGGCATAACCTGCTTTATCGGGTGCTGATCACCAGACGACTGCTCTGCTTGACCTCTTCCATCACCACGTAGGTGCGGGTGTCGTTGACACCGGGCAGACGCAGCAGGGTTTCCCCCAACAGACGGCGGTAAGCCGACATGTCGCTGACTCGGGTCTTGAGCAGATAGTCGAAGTCACCGGAGACCAGATGACACTCCTGGATCTCTTCGAGTACCTGAACAGCCTTGTTGAACTGTTCAAATACATCGGGCGCCCCGCGATTGAGGGTTATCTCTACAAACACCAGCAGAGATGCGTCCAGATAATGAGGGTTCAGAATAGCGGCATATCCTTCGATATAACCTTGTCGCTCGAGGCGACGAACCCGTTCCAGACACGGTGTAGGACTCAGGCCAACTCGTTTGGACAACTCAACATTCGAAATCCTGCCATCCTTTTGCAGTTCATTAAGAATGTTGCGGTCAATCCTGTCCAAATCCTTTAGCCGACTCTTAGCTTCCATCATTTTATTCCATCCTTTGGCTATTTTTTGGTAAGAATCACCAGTCATTTTATAATTATGGTCACAAATCCTGTCAATACCTGAATATACTAGGCGCAAATGTTGGTTAACATTTTGGCAACATGAAACACCAATCTATAGACGAGGGATAGCATGATTATCGGTGTACCTAAAGAGATAAAAAACCATGAATACCGCGTAGGCATGGTTCCGGCCAGTGTACGTGAACTGACAGCACGAAACCATACTGTTTTCGTCCAAAGCGGTGCCGGAAACGGCATTGGCTTCAGCGATGCAGATTATATCGCTGTTGGTGCCGAAATTTTGGCCTCTGCAGCAGAGGTTTTCGCCAAAGCCGAGATGATCGTCAAGGTCAAGGAACCTCAGCCTGTCGAATGTGCCATGCTGCGTCCGGGTCAAACCCTGTTCACCTATCTGCATCTGGCGCCAGACTTGGCCCAGACCGAAGCCCTGCTGCAAAGCGGCGCCATCTGCATCGCCTATGAAACTGTCACCGACGGCCGTGGCGGCCTGCCACTGCTGGCCCCCATGTCGGAAGTGGCCGGACGCATGTCTATTCAGGCCGGTGCCCAGGCGCTGGAAAAATCGCGCGGTGGTAGCGGTGTGCTGCTCGGCGGCGTACCCGGTGTCGAGCCGGCCAAGGTGGTGATCATCGGCGGCGGCGTGGTCGGCTCCAATGCAGCCCGCATGGCCATTGGCCTGCGCGCGGATGTGACCATCCTCGACAACAACGTCGATACCCTGCGCCGCCTCGATAACGAGTTCCAGGGCGCGGCCAAGGTGGTCTACTCCAACAGCGAGACCCTGGAGCGCCATTTGTTGGCCGCGGATCTGGTCATCGGCGGCGTGCTGGTACCGGGTGCCACTGCGCCAAAACTTGTCAGCCGTGACCACATTGCGCGCATGAAGCCGGGCTCTGCCATCGTCGATGTGGCCATCGATCAGGGCGGCTGTGTGGAAACCTCCCACGCCACCACCCATGAAGATCCGACGTTTATCGTCGATGAGGTGGTGCACTACTGTGTCGCCAACATGCCGGGGGCGGTGGCCCGCACCTCGACCGTGGCGCTCAACAATGCCACCCTCCCCTTTATCATCAAGCTGGCCCAGCAAGGCTACCGCGACGCCCTGTTGTCAGACGTACACCTGCGTCATGGCCTCAACGTGATGAATGGCAAGCTGACCTGCAAGGAGGTAGCCGTGGCTCATGGCCTTGCCCATACGGATGCCCTGACCCTGCTGAACTGATCTGCGCTGGCCTGCGCCAGTCAACGATGAGTGAAAATCCGCCCGCGATGGGCGGTTTTTTTATCCCTTTATTTCGCGCTGTCACCCCTTGCGCACACGATTAGTGCAATCGACTCACCAGCCTTTGACCGCGGATCACGAATTACCTACAATCGCGCAAACTCATCACATCCCGGAAATTACATCATGAGCCAAGTCACTCACAGCAAATTGCTGATCTTAGGGTCAGGCCCGGCCGGTTACACCGCGGCCGTCTACGCCGCCCGCGCCAACCTCAATCCCCTGCTCATCACAGGCATGCAACAAGGTGGTCAGCTGACCACCACCACCGAAGTGGAGAACTGGCCAGGTGATCCGGAAGGTCTGACCGGCCCGGCGCTGATGGAGCGTATGAAAGCCCATGCAGAGAAGTTCGATACCCGTATCCTGTTTGATCACATCAACAGTGTCGAATTGACTCAACGCCCATTCCGCCTCAAGGGCGACAACGGCGAATACACCTGCGATGCCCTGATCATCGCGACCGGCGCCTCCGCCAAGTATCTGGGTCTGCCCTCCGAAGAGGCCTTCAAGGGCCGCGGTGTCTCTGCCTGTGCGACCTGTGACGGTTTCTTCTACCGCAATCAGGAAGTGGCAGTGATCGGCGGCGGTAACACCGCTGTTGAAGAGGCTTTGTATCTGGCCAACATCGCCAAGAAGGTGCACCTGATCCACCGCCGCGACGAATTCCGCGCCGAGAAGATCCTGATCAAGCGTCTGCACGACAAGGTCGCGAGCGGCAACATCGTGCTGCACACCCACCAGACTCTGGACGAAGTGCTGGGCGATCAGATGGGGGTCACCGGTGTACGCCTGCGCAACACTCAGGACAACAGCACCAGCGCGCTGCCGCTGATGGGCGTCTTTATCGCCATCGGCCACCAGCCCAATACCCAGATCTTCGATGGCCAGCTGGAGATGCAAAACGGCTATCTGAAGGTACGTGGCGGGCTCGAGGGTTTTGCCACCCAGACCAGCATTGAAGGGGTGTTTGCCGCCGGTGACGTGGCCGACCACAACTACCGTCAGGCCATCACCTCCGCCGGTACCGGCTGCATGGCCGCCCTCGATGCCGAGCGTTATCTCGACGCACAATAAACGCGCGCAAGATGTGATATAAGGCATACCAATCGGTATGCCTTTTTTCATTTAAGGAGTCTAATGAAACAGAAGATATTGATTGTCGAAGATAGCCTGACCATTCGCCGTATGCTGACTCAGGCCATTGCCCAGCAAACTGGCCTCGAGATTGATGCCTTCGATACCCTCGAAGGTGCCCGTCACTGCCGGGGCGAGGAGTATGTGGTCGCACTGGTGGACTTGACCTTGCCGGATGCTCCCCGTGGCGAGGCGGTGAACGAGCTGCTGGAGCGGGGTTTGCCGGTGGTGATCCTCACTGCCGACATCAGCGAGGATAAACGTGCCGCCTGGCTGGAAACCGGCGTGTTGGACTATGTGATGAAGGACTCGCGCCACTCGCTGCAATATGCCGTCAGTCTGGTGCACCGCCTCTATCTCAACCAGTCCATCGAAGTGCTGGTGGTCGATGACTCACGCACCTCCCGCCACCGCACCATGGCCCAATTGCGCAAACAGCTGTTGCAGGTGCATGAAGCAACCCATGCCCGTGAAGCGATGGTGATGCTGGAGCAGCACCCGGCCATTCGACTGGCACTGGTCGACTACTACATGCCGGATATCGATGGCATCAGTCTGGTGCGGATGCTGAGAGAACGTTACAGCAAGCAGCAGCTCGCGATTATCGGGATCTCGGTCTCGGACAAGCGCGGTCTCTCTGCTCGCTACCTCAAGCAGGGCGCTAACGACTTTCTCAACCAGCCGTTCGAGCCGGAAGAGCTGCAGTGCCGGGTCAGCCACAATCTGGAGGCGCTCGAACAGTTCAACAGCATTCAGGAGTCAGCCAATCGTGACTACCTGACCGGTCTCTACAACCGGCGTTACTGGTTCAACGAAGGGCAGAAGTGGTTTGAAGAGCATCAACGCCAGCAGACACAACTCGCGCTCTGTGTGCTCGATGTGGATCACTTCAAGCAGGTCAACGATCACTGGGGCCATGCCATCGGCGATCAACTGCTTTGCCACCTGACCCGGCTACTGACCCAGTTCTTCCCCGATGCCATGATTGCCCGCTTTGGCGGAGAGGAATTTGCCATGATGGTGCCTCACTGCACCGTCCCCGTGTTGATCAAGCGTCTTGAAGGGCTGCGTCAGCAGCTGCGCCAGCAACCCCTGTCACCGGAGACCCCGCTGTTTGTGCGCGCCAGTTACGGCGTGATCAGCGTCGGGCGGGTATCCATGGACGAGGCGCTGAGCGAAGCGGATCGGCTGCTCTATCAGGCAAAAAACACCGGTCGCGACAAGATAGTCTCTCAAGAGACTGCTATCTGAATCCTCAGGGCATCAGTCCCGTGTATTACCGCCCGACAGACTTTCCAGCAGGAGAGTCTGCGGGTTCCTTTCCTGCCACAGTCTCCCCATCACCATGACTGTCGACAGTCAGTAAGTCTTGTCGACCCGCACCCCATCATCGAAATAGAGAATGCGTACCTTGTCCCCATTGGCAAAGACCATGGCGGGATCATAATCCTGGATCACGTTGATAAGGGCATTTTGCTCGTTGCGGATCAGCAGCTCTACCAGCTTGTTTTCCACCACGGTTCCCCCGGACTGGTATTGCTGCGCGGCAGCAGCACCCGCCAGCGCCCCGACTGCGGTGGCGATTTCACGGCCATGACCGCCGCCAAACTGGTTGCCAAGCAGGCCACCCAGCACGGCACCGCCCAGCGTCTTCCAGCCAGAGTGCTCGGACTCCAGGATCTGACGCTGGGTTATATTGCGCACCGTTTCGACCTGGCCAAACACCACCTGATTGACCGGCCGCGCGGTATTGCGCTGGTAAACTTCCGCCCCGGCGGGCGCCGTGACAAAGCAGAGCAAGCTGGATACTATCAGGATAATGGCCTTCATCTATGAACCTCGTTGCCTTATGTCTCGCTATCTTACCCAACTGGATGATGAGCTTTGCTGGTTTCCCGACCCCAGCCATGCGCTGGAAGAGCCCAACGGCTTGCTGGCGATCGGCGGGGACCTCTCCCCGGCCAGATTGCTGGCAGCTTACCACAAGGGGATCTTCCCGTGGAATGAACCCCACCAGCCGACCCTGTGGTGGTCACCGGATCCCCGCGGGGTGATCCGTCCAGACCAACTCCATGTGGGGCGGACATTGCAGAAGATTATCCGCCGTACCCCATTCGATATTTCCGTCAATCGCGCCTTTAATGAAGTCATCACCGCCTGCGCCGCTCCTCGTCGCACCGCTGATGGCACCTGGATCAGCCAACCCATGATCGAGGCCTACCAGCAACTGCACCGGCTGGGTCATGCCCACTCTATCGAGATCTGGCAGGAGGGAGAGCTGCAAGCGGGACTGTATGGCCTCTCTATCGGCCGACTGTTTTGCGGTGAATCCATGTTCAGCCGCATCGATAACGGCGCCAAGCTGGCCATGGTGGCACTCTGTCGCCATTTTGCTCGCCATCGAGGCACCCTCATCGATTGCCAGATGCAGAACCCGTTTCTGGCGACCCTGGGTATCGAGGAGTGGCCAAGGGCCCGTTTTCTGGCCGAGCTGGCGCGCCTTGGCCATCAACCACTGTTGGCTTCCTGCTGGCAAGAGGGAGAGATCAGCTTATGACTGAAGAAGTGATCCTCAAGGTTGGGCTGACCCCCAAGCATCCTTGCAGCTATCTGGATCATGAGCAGGAACAGCTGCTGGTGCTGATGGATCACAATCTGCTCAACGCCAACGGCTACGAGCGATTGTTGACAGCCGGTTTTCGCCGCAGTGGCAATGACATCTATCGTCCCCACTGCCCGGCGTGCCATGCCTGCCAGTCCCTTCGTATTCACAGCGAGCACTTTCGTCCCAGCCGTGGTCAAAAGCGGATCCGCCAGCTCAACAAAGATATCGAGCTCGTCCTGAGCTACGATGACAAACCCGAGTATTACCTGCTCTACGAACGCTATATCCGTGAACGCCATCACGATGGCAGCATGTATCCCCCCAACCGCAGCCAGTATCGCGGGTTTCTCCATTGTGACTGGATGCCGCCGCTCTATCTGGAGATGCGCAAGGAGGGCCGTCTTATCGGCGTAGCCACCACAGACCTGCTACCCCACTCCCTCAGCGCCATGTACACCTTCTTCGATCCGGACTATGCCGATCGCTCCCTGGGCACTTTTGCGATCCTCTGCCAGCTTGATCTGGCCAGGCGAACCGGGCGAAGCTGGCTCTATCTTGGCTACCTGGTGGAGGCGTGCCGCAAGATGAATTACAAGCGCAATTACCTCCCTCACGAGCTGTTAATTCAGGGGGAATGGAAAAATATCGACACCAAGCCCGAGTAAACTTTACACATAGCCTTAAATCCGGCATGATCCAGCGGTTTTTTGTTGTGGCTTATCAAGAGGATTCAATGGCTAAAGAAGACAGTATTGAGATGCAGGGCACTATTCTCGAAACCCTGCCCAATACCATGTTCCGTGTGGAACTGGAGAATGGTCACGTGGTTATCGCTCATATTTCAGGCAAGATGCGCAAAAACTACATTCGTATCCTGACTGGAGACAAAGTAACGGTAGCACTGACTCCCTACGATCTCTCCAAGGGACGTATTGTTTTCCGCTCTCGCTAAGCCAGGAATTCAGCAAAAAACCCCAACCTGTCGGTTGGGGTTTTTTGTCGTTTTCTGATCACTGACGCTTAGTGGGAAACAGCTTCAACATTGACCTGAAAATCAAAGCTGAGGCTGTCATTTACCAACTCAACCTTCACTATCCCCCCGTCAACCAGTGAACCGAACAGGATCTCGTTGGCCAGGGGTTTCTTGAGGTGCTCCTGGATCACCCGGCCCATCGGTCTGGCACCCATGGCTCTGTCATATCCCTTCTCTGCCAACCAGTGGCGGGCACGCTCGGACACCTCGAGAGAGACTCCCTTCGCATCCAGTTGAACCTGCAACTCGACAATGAACTTGTCGACCACCTGATGGATCACCGTCATATCGAGATGGTTGAACCAGATGGTGTGATCAAGCCGGTTACGAAACTCCGGACTGAACGTCTTGTTGATCACCGCCATGGCATCGTGGCTCAAATCCTGTTGCTGGAAGCCAATCGACTTGCGCTGGATCTCCTGCACACCGGCGTTGGTGGTCATTACCAGGATCACATTACGGAAATCTGCCTTGCGCCCGTTGTTATCGGTCAGGGTACCGTTGTCCATCACCTGCAACAGCAGGTTGAACACATCCGGGTGAGCCTTCTCAATCTCGTCGAGCAACACCACCGAGTGAGGATGCTTGATCACCGCATCGGTCAGCAAACCACCCTGCTCAAACCCGACATAGCCGGGAGGCGCACCAATCAGGCGAGATACGGTATGGCGTTCCATGTATTCGGACATATCAAAGCGCAGCATCTCGACACCCAATGCTTTACCCAACTGCTGGGTCACCTCTGTTTTACCGACACCGGTAGGGCCGGCAAACAGGAAGCAACCAACCGGGCGACGCTCGTTGCCAAGGCCCGAGCGTGACAGGCGGATCGCATCAGCCAGCACCTCAATGGCCTTGTCCTGACCAAAGACCACCATCTTGAGATTGCGCTCCAGGTGCTTCAGCACCTCTTTATCAGAAGAGGAGACTGATTTCTCAGGAATGCGGGCAATCTTGGCTACGATGGACTCAATTTCCTGCACATTGATCACTTTCTTGCGCTTGCTCGCTGGCAGCAACCGCTGGCCAGCACCCGCCTCGTCGATCACATCGATCGCCTTGTCAGGCAAGTGACGATCATTGATGTACTTGGCAGAAAGCTCGGCAGCCGCCCGGATCGCTTTGGCGGTGTAGCGCACGCCGTGGTGGGCCTCGTAGCGGCTCTTGAGCCCCATCAGAATACGAGTGGTGTCATCGATAGTCGGCTCGACGATATCGATCTTCTGGAAGCGACGCGCCAACGCACGGTCTTTCTCGAAGATCTGGGCATACTCCTGATAAGTGGTGGATCCCACACAGCGGAGCAAACCATTGGAGAGCAGCGGCTTGATCAGGTTGGCCGCATCCAGCTGACCACCGGATGCCGCGCCGGCCCCGATGATGGTATGGATCTCGTCGATAAAGAGGATGGCCCCTTCCTGACGCTCAATCTGCTTGAGCAGTACCTTGAGGCGCTTCTCGAAATCACCACGGTATTTGGTGCCCGCCAGCAGAGAACCCATATCCAGCGAATAGATGGTGCTGCCCGCAATCACCTCGGGCACATCACCCTTGACGATGCGATAGGCAAGCCCTTCGGCAATGGCAGTTTTGCCCACGCCAGCTTCACCCACCAACAGCGGGTTGTTCTTGCGACGACGGCAGAGTACCTGAATGGTACGGTTGAGCTCCTGATCACGACCAATAAGCGGATCGATGCGCCCTTCCAGCACCAGCTGGTTCAGGTTGGTGGCAAAGCTCTCGATCTGGGCGGCCGAGACATCATCATCAGACTCGGGATTGTTATTGCTACCGAGATCCGGCTTGTTATCCTTGCGCACCCCGTGGGAGAGGAAATTGACGACATCGAGACGGCTGATCTCGGCTTTTTTCAGGAAATAGGCAGCTTGTGACTCCTGCTCACTGAAGATAGCGACCAGCACGTTGGCACCGCTGACTTCAGTATTGCCGGAGGATTGCACATGGAAGACGGCACGCTGCAACACGCGCTGGAAGCCCAGTGTCGGCTGGGTTTCACGATCTTCATCATCGCGCGGAATGAGCGGGGTAGTTTGAGTGATAAATGCGCGGATCTCCTTGCGCATCTGCTCGACATCGGCACCACAGGAGCTCAGCGCCTCATGGGCTGAACTGTTATCCAGAAGGGCTAACAACAGGTGCTCGACAGTCATGAATTCGTGGCGCTCGTCACGGGCCAGTTTGAACGCCTCGTTCAGCGTCTTTTCTAGATCTTTATTCAACATAGGCACCTCCCCTAGTACAGCTACAATGTGGTGTCACACTCGCCATCAAGTCATCAGATTCAAACCTTTTCCATAGTACAGAGCAGTGGATGTTCATTGTTACGTGCATAGGTGTTGACCTGGACAACCTTGGTTTCGGCGATCTCTGCAGTAAACATGCCGCAGACACCCTTACCACTATAATGCACACTCAGCATGACCTGAGTCGCCTTGTCCAAATCCATACCAAAGAACTTTTGCAGCACCTCCACCACAAACTCCATCGGCGTGTAATCATCGTTGTTTAACACAACCTTATACATGGGTGGCGGCTGCAGCTTGGTTTTCTCTGCTTCTGCAATCTCTTCATTAGCAAAGAGTTCTTTCTGCTTGCTCATAATCGCGCTTTGGTACCTCTAGATTACTACCGTCTAACACAAGGTTGTCAATAGACTTGTTAACCAGATCACATCAGCTGTTAACAACTTCTTGACTCGCTCAAAAGTTGGACTAGATTGGTTACTTGCTAATCTGTGCCCGTCTGCTACGGGCTTATGTCCCTAGTTATAAAGGGCTGGCGCAGGTTACTCAACGACTTCTGGGTAATCAATAAAAGGATGTAGAAGTATGGCAACCGGCACAGTTAAGTGGTTTAACAACGCAAAAGGATTTGGGTTTATCTGTCCGGAAGGGGGCGGTGAGGATATCTTCGCTCACTACTCCACGATTCAAATGGAGGGCTACAAGACCCTGAAAGCGGGTCAGGCCGTCAATTTTGAACTGCAACAGGGGCCGAAAGGAAATCACGCTTCTGTGATTGTGCCAAACGAAGCACAAAATATGTAAATAACACCCGTTGGATAAATAAAAAACCGGTTCCTCTTTGAGCAACCGGTTTTTTATTGTCAGATTTCTGGCGCGTCCTGCCTCCTCACGGGATCACAGGGTTATCACCAGCGATGATCAGTCGTGATATTCACTGCAGGCGATCAGGGTATTTTCCATCAGGCTGGCTACCGTCATCGGGCCCACGCCACCGGGTACCGGGGTAATGAAGGAGGCATGGCTGCGCGCCGTCTCAAACTCCACATCCCCGACCAGCGAGCCATCAGCCAGGCGGTTGATGCCCACATCGATTACCAACGCCCCCGGTTTGATCCACTCGCCCGGAATGAAGTTGGGCTTGCCGACCGCAACCACCAACAGATCGGCACGGCGTACCTGATCTTCCAGATCCCGGGTAAAGCGGTGACAAGTCGTTGTGGTGCAACCCGCAAGCAGCAATTCGAGGGTCATGGGACGCCCCACTATGTTGGAGGCCCCCACCACGACCGCATGCAGACCGTGCGTCTTCACGCCGGTGGTCTCGATCAGCGTCATGATCCCTTTCGGGGTGCAGGGGCGCAGCGCCGGAATACGTTGGGCCAGACGGCCAACGTTATAGGGGTGGAAACCGTCAACATCCTTGTCAGGCTGGATCCGCTCCAGCACCTGAGTGGTATCGAAGTGATCCGGCAACGGCAACTGAACCAGAATGCCATCTACGTGGCTATCTGCATTCAACTGGTCGATCAGCGCCAGCAGATCTTCCTGACTGGCGGTTGCACTCAGGTCATAGGAGCGGGAGAGAAACCCCACCTCCTCACACGCCCGGCGTTTGCTGCCGACATAGACCTGAGAAGCGGGATCCGCCCCCACCAGAATGACTGCCAGCCCAGGAGCCCGTTTTCCTGCCGCCAACCGCTGTTGGACCTGCGCCGCGACCTGGCTGCGAATCGTTTGCGCAACCTGTTTTCCATCTATGATTTTGGCAGACATCGTTCTCCACTCACCATGTGTTCAACTGCCGCGCATTGTCGCATTTTTTTAGCCGGGGTGTTAGCGGCAGACGCACGCCAGGCCTGTAGCGGGCAATAAGTAGGCACTTGAATTTACTGGGGGAAAAATACGTTGACGCTGGCCCGTACGCTTGGCTATGATGCCCGCCCGTTGCCCAGTACGACGCTTGTCGCTATGCTGGTCAGGTATTTTCGGTGATTAGCGCAGTCCGGTAGCGCATCTGGTTTGGGACCAGAGGGTCAAAGGTTCGAATCCTTTATCACCGACCATGTTCATCGACTCGTCGTCAAGACGTGTTGATACAGAGCGCCCTTAGCTCAGTCGGATAGAGCAACGGCCTTCTAAGCCGTGGGTCGCAGGTTCGAATCCTGCAGGGCGCGCCATTGATTCTCCCCTTCCTTTTGGATTGGCGAGCGTTGATGAAGATTTCAGTGGTGGCTGTAGCTCAGTTGGTAGAGTCCCGGATTGTGATTCCGGTTGTCGTGGGTTCGAGCCCCATCAGCCACCCCATTATTCTGTCGATAATTGCCGCAAGGCGATGTCAATCGACCTGGTGCAGTGACCTTCTGGTCTGCACCACAAAAAAACCGGCCTTGGCCGGTTTTTTTGTTTTTGCGCACGTTTGCTCACAACAGCGCCTTGCCTTGTCTGCAAGGCCATCCTTCAGATCGATAAACGCGGCTCCGCCCATTTGTCACGATTCGTAGCCCCCCGTCGATACACACTGCCACGCTCCCCGCACATCAGCCTGCCCGGTTCTTTTTCTGTATTTCCCAAGCACCATTGATATGCTGATCGCTCTTCTTCTCTCCTGCTTCCCGTTGGAGCTTTTCTATGCAACGCATTCTTTTTGTCGAAGATGATCCCGAGATTGGCCAGCTCATCAGCAGTTGGCTCGGTCGCCACGATATGGAGGTGATCCTCGAGCCCCGAGGGGACATGGCGCTGGCCCGGGTCGAGACCGAACAGCCCGATCTGGTGCTGCTCGATATCATGCTGCCGGGGCAAGATGGCATGTCCCTCTGTCGGGATCTGCGGCCGCGCTTCGACGGCCCCATTGTGATGCTCACCTCGCTGGACAGCGACATGAACCAGATCCTGAGTCTGGAGCTGGGTGCCAACGACTACATCCTCAAAACGACGCCGCCGCCGGTGCTGCTGGCCCGGTTGCGGGTGCAGTTTCGCCAGCACCAGCAAACATCAACCCAACCTGCCGCCGCCAGCAGTGCTCCCCAGCAGCTGCAATTTGGTCGGCTGCGGGTAGATGGCCCGGGACGAGATGTGCGGCTCGATGGCGAGAGCATTGCCCTCTCGACCGCAGACTTTGATCTGCTGTGGGAGCTCGCCTGCCACGCGGGCCAAATATTGAGTCGGGAAGCCCTCTTTCGCAGCCTGCGCGGCCGGGAGTATGACGGTCAGGATCGCAGCATGGATGTGGCCATCTCCCGCCTGCGCCGAAAACTGGGTGATAACCCCGACAACCCGACCCGGATCAAGACGGTGCGTCAGAAAGGTTACCTCTTCGTCCCCCATGCCTGGGAATAACCCTCTTTCGGGAGCACCGCCATGCGCCGTCTCTTTATCCAGTTCTATCTGTTGCTGATCGGCTGCTTCACCCTGGCCATCCTGCTGGTTGGCGTGGTCTATCAGGTGACCGCCGAACGGGCGGGTGATCGCTATCTCGAACGCATGATGCAAGGCTCTCTTGGCCTGTTGACCGGCGAGTTGGCAAGAACCCCGCCAGAGCGCTGGCCAGCTCGACTGGCCGAGCAGAGCAGTCAGTTTACCCTCCCCCTCAAGATCGGCGAGCTGACACGCCAGCCCCTGGCCAGCGAGGATCAGGCCTTTCTGGCCGCCGGCAACATTGTCATCGTCGAGGAGGATGACACCTTCCTGCAGCGCATCCCCGATACCGATCGGGTGCTGATTGTCGGCCCGGTTCCCTATCTCTCCTACCTGCACGAGCTGCACTGGGTCGATGTGGGACTGCTGCTGGTGATCGGCCTCTCCCTCGGCCTGCCGATCCTGCTGTGGTTGCGTCCCCACTGGCGAGGCTTGCAGCAGTTGGAGCAGACCGCACGTCGCGTGGGCGATGGGGATCTCTCCTGCCGAACCAATCTGCCACCGGGCAGCAGTCTGGCCCGGGTGGGACGCACCTTCGATCAAATGGCGACCCAATTGCAGGCCATGATTGCCAGCCGCAAGCAGCTGACCGATGCCATCGCCCACGAGTTGCGCACCCCGCTGGTCCGGTTGCGCTATCGGCTTGCCATGCTCGATCCTGCCCCTGCCGAGCAGGAGCAGTTGGCGCTGGAACGGGATCTGGGGGCGCTGGACGCTCTGATCGAAGAGATGCTCACCTACGCCAGACTGGATAGACCCGAGCTGCCGTTGCAACAGGACGAGCTGGAGCTCAGTCACTGGACACAAGCGCATCTTGGCGACTGGCAGGCGCTGGCACCCGAGAAGAGGCTCACCCTCGAGCTGTCGCCAAGCTACATGCCCTGGTGCGGCGATCAGCGTCTGCTGACGCGCGCGGTGGAGAACCTGATCGGCAATGCCCTGCGCTACGCCGAGAGCGAGGTTACCCTCTCCATCTCGCGGCTGCAGGAGAACTATCTGCTGGAGGTGAGCGACGATGGGCCGGGGATCGATCCGGCGCTGGCACCCCAGATCTTCGAGCCGTTCGTGCGCCTTGATCAGAGCCGGGATCGTCGCACCGGCGGCACCGGGTTGGGGCTGGCCATTGTGCGCAGCATAGCGCTCCACCATGGCGGTGATGTGGCATTGCTTCCCGCCGGCAAGGGAGCCCGCTTTTGCCTCACCCTCCCTGTACATTTGGATACAAACCGTCACCAACCGCTCACTGAAGGGCCGCCGCAACCGTCATAGGATGACTGTCATGGAGAACGCTCCATAACATCAACCCGAATAAGGAAATTGAACATGAAAAAAATTATTCCCCTGACCCTGGCAGCCGTCTTCGCTCTCACCTCCGGTTTCACCATGGCGGCCACCCCGACCAAGACCGCCACACCGCAGGCGACCCAGACCAAGGTGGTGAAAAAACACCATAAAGCCACCCACGCCAAGACCCCTGCCGTCAAAGTCGCGCCGAAAACCAAGTGATCCAACCGGTCACTGGATAGCACAGAGGGAGGCTGACGCCTCCCTTTCCATCTCTTCCCGAAATTTTCCTGACGAGCGCCTCCCTCGTCCAAACCGGATCCACGACCCGGCTCCCCCTTTGCGGGAAACGGTCAATGACCACAGGAACATGGCATGTGGCGTCATCTGCTTAAATGGCTCGGCCCCTTGTGCAGCTTGCTGCTGCTCGGCACCGCACTGACCGTGCTGTATCACCTTACCCAGGCATGGCACTGGCACGATATTCGTGTGGCCATCTGGTCCCAACCCCTGCCGCAACTGGCGGGCGCCCTGTTGCTGACCCTGCTCAGTTATGGTTGTCTCTGCAGCTATGACATGCTGGCGCTCCATGCGCTGGGCAAGCGCCTTCCCTGGCAACAGGTCAGCATCACCTCCTTTATTGCCTACACCTTCTCCAATACCCTGGGATTTGCCCTGCTGACCGGCACCTCGGTACGCTATCGCCTCTACTCCGCACTGGGGCTCACCACCGGAGAAGTGGCCCGCGTGGTGCTGTTCTGCTCCATCACCTTCTTCCTCGGCCTGCTGGCGTGGGGAGGTGGCGCCCTACTGACCTGCGATGTGACACAACTGTTGCCTGACTGGCCGCTGTGGGCAGATACCCTGCTCAGGCTGGCGGGCGTCATGGCACTACTGTTGGTGGCCTGCTATCTCTGCTGGCCCGCCCCCAGTCTATCCTGGCGGAAACACACCCTGACCCTGCCGGGCTTTCGGATACGCCTGTTGCAACTGCTGGTCGCCCTGGCGGACTGGATGGCCGCTGCCGCCGTGCTGTTTGTGCTGTTGCCTGCAGATAGCGTTCCCTACCCCGTGCTGCTCAGTGCCTTCGTGCTGGCCAGTTTCCTCGGGGTGCTGGCCCACGTGCCGGGCGGGATCGGCGTGTTCGAAGCGAGCATGAGCCTGCTGCTGGCCCACTACTTGCCGGCCGACAAGCTGCTCGCCTCGCTGCTGATCTACCGCTGCATCTATTACCTACTGCCTTTCCTATGCGCCCTGCTGCTCTTTGCCAGTCAGGAGATGTTGCAGCAGAAGGCGCGCTGGCAGCGGCTACAGGGGCTGATGAGCGCAGTACGCGAATTTCTGCCCGCCCTGATCAGCATGGGCACCTTCGCCGCCGGCAGCCTGCTGCTCTGTTCGGGGATGACCCCGACCATGCGCAGTCGCATCGAAGTGTGGTTGCAGGTGCTGCCGCTCCATCTGCTGGAGCTCTCCCACGTGCTCGGCAGCGTGAGCGGTATCCTCCTGATCCTGCTGGCGCGCAGCCTCTATCGCCGTCACGACGCCGCATTTCGCATCACTCAGCTACTGCTGGCACTGGGGATCGCCTTCTCCCTGCTCAAGGGGGGCGACTGGGAGTCAGCCCTGCTGCTTGGCAGCTTTCTGCTGATCATGACCCCTTGTCGTTCTCTCTTCTATCGCAAGGGGTCGCTGCTCTATCCCCAATACACCCCGGGCTGGCTCATCTCGGTCGGCGCCGTGCTGCTGGGGGCGCTGTGGCTGCTGCTCTTCTCCTATCGTCAGGTGGAGTATGACCACGCCCTCTGGTTCCACTTCTCACCCCACGGCGGGGCGGCCCGCGGCCTGCGCGCCATGGGGAGCGTGGTAGCCGTGCTGGCCGTGGCCGGGGTTACCCAGCTGCTTGCGCCGCTGCGCGTGGTCGGTGAAAAGCCGGACAAAGAGACGCTGGCGCGCGCCCACGAGCTGGTACTGCGCGAAGGGGGGATCCACGGCTATCTGGCCCAGCTGCAGGACAAGTCCCTGCTGTTCCATCCCGCCGGCGACGCCTTCCTGATGTATGGCATCGAGGGCAACAGCTGGATTGTGATGGGGGATCCCGTCGGCCGCCCCGAGCAGATCGAAGAGCTGCTCTGGCAATTTCGCGAGCGGTGCGACGAGCACGACGCCAATCCGGTCTTTTATCAGGTCTCGGCCCGCTATCTTCCGTTCTATTTGGAGCTGGGGCTGATCCCCTTCAAGCTCGGTGAAGAGGCGATGGTCGATCTGGCTACCTTCGATCTAGCGGGCAGCCGGCTGCGCAACCTGCGCCAGAGCCACGCCAAGGGCAAACGGGAAGGATTGACCTTCGAGGTGGTCGAGGCAAGTGCCGTGGCCCCCCTGCTGCCCAGATTGCAGACCGTCTCCGATAGCTGGCTGCAGAGCAAGATGGGCAAGGAGAAGGGCTTCTCGGTCGGCCGTTTCGAGCCTGACTACCTGACCTTGAGCCCGGCTGCGCTGGTGTGGCACGAGGGGCAGATCGTCGGCTTTGCCAACCTCTGGGTGAGCGACAACAAGGAGACGCTCTCCATCGATCTGATGCGCTACAGCCTAGATACCGGCACTGCCCCCATCATGGATTTTCTCTTTGTCGAGCTGCTGCTGTGGGGCAAGGCGCAAGGGTACGCCAGCTTCAATCTGGGGATGGCCCCCATGTCCGGCTTCAACGATCACCCGCTCAACAGCTACTGGGCCCGCCTTGGCAATACCCTGTTTGTGCGTGGCAGCCGCTTTTACAACTTCCAGGGGCTCAGACGCTACAAGGAGAAATTTTCGCCCCGCTGGGAACCCCGCTACCTGCTCTGCAGCAGCAAGCTGGTACTGCCCAGAACCCTGACTCACCTGATCACCCTGATTAGCCGCGGCCCGCTGGGGCTGATCAAGAAATAGGAGCATGGCCAATGAGAGCCCTGATATTGCTGTTACTCAGTCTCGTACTGCCCGTTTCATCTTTTGCGGCGCACGCCGCCCCGGTCAAGAATGACCTGAGCCTGATTGAGCTGCCGGTCAAGCAGCCATCCGACGCCCCCATGGTGATCTTTCTCAGCGGCGATGGCGGATGGGCGGCCCTCGACAAGGGGTTGAGCGCCCAGTTTCAGCTACACGGCATACCGGTCGTGGGCTGGAGCTCCCTCACCTACTACTGGAAGAAGAAAACCCCGGAGCAGGTGACCGCCGATCTGGAGCGGATCCTCGATGATTATCAGGCGCGCTGGCAGCGCCCCCGCTGGCTGCTGGTCGGTTTCTCGTTTGGTGCCGAGATTGTCCCCTTCCTCATCAACCGGTTGCCGGAGCACTATCGTCAGGGACTGGTCGGGGCCGTGATGCTCTCCCCCTCCACCAGCTCGGATTTCGAGATCCACGTCAGCGACATGCTGACCCACAAGGCGCGCAGCTATCCGACCGAGCCGCAGGTGAAGACCATCCGCGATCTGCCGATGCTCTGCCTGCAAGGTGCCGATGATGACGACGGAGATCGCCTCTGCCCCCGTCTCAACCAACCCAACGTCACCAACGTCACCCTACCGGGAGGACATCATTTTGACGATAACTACCCCCACCTCTACGACACCATCACCAGCCAGCTGAACCTGCCCCCGGATCCGCAGCCTGTGGAGCATTAACCTATCTCACCATGGAATGCCTTATAAACACCAATCAAGAGAAATCAGCGAGTAATTAAAAGGGCCTCTCTTGCGAGAGGCCCTTTTACTAAATTCGGCGGAAACTTTAAAAGAGGCAACCACCAGCTTGGCCACTGCGATTGGTCAATCGGCTCAGCCAGATGAGCTATCAAAAACAACGCTTCGCATTCCTATATAAGTAACCACGTTGAGATTGCGCTAGAAAGCAAAAAGCCCTGATGTTTCCATCAGGGCTTTGCAATTTGGCGGTGAGGGAGGGATTCGAACCCTCATTCTCACATGTTGCAGCACAAATATAACCTTCAATTTCAATAACTTACGCAATTATCGGCAGCTATAAAAGCTATGTAATTGTCTCAGGTAATTGCTATGAGACTTATTGTGCTTTTATATAGAAAATTAATTAAATGTCAACCACATAGGTTGTGGCAATTCACTGCGTTGTTGATCACGGACAATTAAGTTGGAAACCGACAATTGAGTTGGAAACTCAACGGCCCTGCAACAGCAGGGCCTTTTTATTTTTTGCGGTGATTAACTGTAATTAAATTACAAAATGATCTCGGTTGGATCTTTCAGGCAGGTCAGGGTCTGCCTCTTGTCAATGGCACACATAAAAGCATCATTCCTATTGATGCAAAAATAATGGGCGTTGATATTGACTCAATAGCGTCAGATGCGACACACTGTAACTGCATCATTAACGATGAAGAGATTTTTTGTGAAGCTGAACCATATTGCCACCATCAGTGCTGGGCACCCCTATCGCGGCAAGATCCCGGAGATCGATTCCGGCAGCATGGCCGTGGTGCAGATGAGAGATGCCTCGCCAGAAGGGGGGGTTGACTGGTCTGCCTGCCTTCGTTCTGAGCCTACCAGCAAGAAGGAGCCTGACTGGCTGCAAACCGGCGATATCTTGGTGGCGGCCCGTGGCAGCACTAACTATGCCGTGCTGGTTGATACCGGGCTTGCACCATTGCCCGCCGTAGCCGCCCCTCACTTCTATGTGGTGCGGTTGCATAGCGAGGCGCTCAGTCCCGAATTTCTGGCCTGGCAGCTCAATCAGTCCCCTTGCCAGCGCTACTTCGAGCTTCACGCCGAAGGCAGCGCTGCCAAAAGTATTCGTCGTCAGGTGTTGGCGGAGACCCCCATCGGCATCCCATCTCTTGCGAGACAAGTAGCCATCATGAAGATGGTCAACATCCTGCGTGAAGAGCGACGTCTGACGCAACAACTGCAACGCAACGGCGAGCAGATGATGCAGGCCATCGCTGCCAGCCTGCTCGAACAATCCGATCAGCAACCGAAATAGTTTTGCTGAGCAGCCCATTTTTCCAAGAAATACCCAAGGAATTGTGACTTATGACTACCTCGATAAACCAGGACGATATCAACAAGGCCCTCTGGTCTGCCTGTGATACCTTTCGCGGCACTGTCAGCCCTGATACCTATAAAGACTTCGTGCTCACCATGCTGTTCCTGAAATACATCTCCGATGTCTGGCAGGATCACTACGATGGCTACAAGGCCGAATATGGCGATGAGCCGGAGCTCATTGAAGAGATGCTCAAAAACGAGCGTTTCGTGCTGCCCAAACAGGCCAGCTTCTACAGCCTGTTCGAGCGTCGTCACGAGCCGGGCAACGGCGAGCGGATCGATCAGGCGCTGCACGCCATCGAAGAGGCCAATGGCACCAAGCTCAAAGACGCGGGCAAGAGCGTGTTTCAGGACATCAGCTTCAATACCGACCGCCTCGGCGAAGAGAAACAGAAGAACACCATACTGCGCCATCTGATGGAAGACTTTGCCAAGGATGAGCTCAACCTCAAACCGAGTCGGGTCGGCACCCTGGATGTGATCGGCAACGCCTATGAGTACCTTATCAAAAACTTCGCCGCCAGCGGCGGCCAGAAGGCGGGTGAGTTCTATACCCCGCCCGAAGTCTCCGATCTCATTGCCGAGCTGCTGGAGCCGATGCCGGGCGACACCATTTGCGATCCGGCCTGTGGCTCGGGGTCACTGTTGATGAAGTGCGGCCGCAAGGTGGTGGCAAACCATGGCGAGAAGCACTACGCCCTCTATGGGCAGGAGGCCATCGGCTCTACCTGGTCGTTGGCCAAGATGAACATGTTCCTGCACGGGGAAGACAACCACAAGATTGAGTGGGGCGACACCATCCGCAACCCCAAGTTGCTGGATAAAAACGGTGATCTGATGCGCTTTGATATCGTGACCGCCAACCCACCCTTTTCGCTGGATAAATGGGGTTATGAGGAAGCGGGGAACGATAAGTTCGGTCGCTTCAAGCGCGGGCTGCCGCCCAAAACCAAGGGGGATTTCGCCTTTATCCTCCATATGATTGAGACCCTCAAACCCAAGAGTGGTCGCATGGGGGTCGTGGTGCCCCACGGCGTGCTGTTCCGGGGGTCGAGCGAGGGCAAGATCCGTCAGCAGCTGATCGACGAGAACCTGCTCGATGCGGTGATCGGCCTGCCAGAGAAGCTCTTTTATGGCACCGGTATCCCCGCCGCCATTCTGATCTTTAAAAAGCAGAAGGTGGACGACAATGTGCTGTTTATCGACGCCAGCCGTGAGTTCAAGGCGGGTAAAAACCAGAACCTGCTGAGCGCGGACAATATCGCCAAGATTGTCGCTACCTATCGCAACGGCGGCAATGTCGATAAATACGCCTACCTTGCCTCGCTCAAAGAGATCAAGGAGAACGACTACAACCTCAATATCCCCCGCTATGTGGATACCTTCGAGGAGGAAGCCGAGATCGATCTGCTGGCGGTGCGAGCCGAGCGCGAACAACTGAAAACCCAACTAGCCGAGCTGGAAACCGAGATGGCCAAGTATCTGGAGGAGCTCGGTTATGGTGCCTAAAGGATGGCTTTCTACGACTATTGATGATGCAAAGATAAAGGTTATTGATGGAGACAGGGGTAAAGAATACCCAAAATCCACTGACTTTTTGGAAGCTGGATATTGTTTGTTTTTGAGTGCTAAAAACGTTACTAAATCAGGCTTTCTGTTCGATGAATTGCAGTTCATCAATAAGGATAAAGACCAAAAACTTAGGAAAGGTCGGGTTGAACGAGGCAATATCGTACTTACCACCAGAGGTAGTGTTGGTCAATTTGCGTATTTTGATGACTCGGTTCCATATGATGTGATGCGCATTAACTCAGGCATGGTAGTGATTGACTCCTCCCAATCGGAACTTTCAGCAAGATTTCTTTATGCTCTATGTCGATCGTCCATTGTTGCAAAGCAGATCGATGCTGCATCCTTTGGATCTGCGCAGCCTCAATTGACTGTTGGCATCATAAAAGGAATTAAGTTACCTGTTCCACCACTCCCAGAACAAAAGAAAATCGCCAAAATTCTCTCCACTTGGGATAAGGCGATCAGCACCACCGAGCAACTGCTGGCCAATAGCCAGCAGCAGAAAAAGGCGCTGATGCAACAACTGCTCACCGGCAAAAAGCGCCTGCTGGATAACAATGGAGTTAGGTTTAGTGGGGAGTGGAGACGTGTTGAACTAGACGATCTGTTGGACTACCAACAGCCGACTCCATTCTTGGTAGAAAGCACAGAGTACAGGGATGAATACACAACGCCTGTTCTCACCGCAGGGAAAACCTTCATTCTGGGGTATACGAATGAAGAGTCAGGTGTTTTTTCGGAAAAATTACCAGTTATTATTTTCGACGATTTTACGACGGATAGTAAATTTGTAGAGTTTCCATTCAAGGCTAAATCTAGTGCAATGAAGATTTTGACCGCCAAAGATGGTGTCTCAATAAAATACGTGTACGAGGCGATGCAGTTACTGGATTTTGCTGTTGGGGGGCACCAGCGACATTGGATTTCGATTTATTCTCGCCTTGTTATCCCTTTTCCAAACAGGGAAGAACAACAAAAAATCGCCGCCGTACTTTCCACTGCCGATCAGGAAATCTCTGCTTTGCAACAAAAGCTCGACGCCCTAAAGCAGGAGAAAAGAGCCCTGATGCAACAACTGCTGACCGGCAAACGGCGAGTCAAGGTGGAAGTGGCCGCATGAAAAAAGTGACTCTTCACCCCATGACCGAAGCCGAAGTGGAATGGCTGGAGAAGCGGCTGATGGACCATGGCAACGACGACTCGATGCAGAGTCTGTCGGCACTCGACGGCTTTCTGACCGCAGTGCTCTCCAGCCCCGAGCTGGTGCCACCCAGCCAGTGGTGGCCGGCACTCTGGGGTGGCATGCCCCCTGAGCGGTCTTCCGAGCGGGAGATGAAACGGGCGCTGGACCTTATCATGGGCCATATGAATATTCTGGCCCACACCCTCTGTTATCAGCCCGAGCACTTTATCCCGGTGCTGATGGCCAACTATGTCGAAGGGCAGGAGATCTGCAACGCCGAAGATTGGTGCTTTGGCTATCTGCGTGGCATGGCGCTGGGGAACTGGCCAGCCTTGCCAGAGGCGTTGGGCCGCGCCCTTGAGGTGATCCGCCTGCATGGCAGCGATGACCAATTGCCACTGCTTGCCAGCCTGTCGCTGCCGGAACATCAGCAGAGCGTGGCCGAAGTGGGCCCTGCCGCGTTGAAATTGCACGCCTATTTTCTCGCCCAACGGGGGCCAAACACAGCGCCGATAGCCGCACCTGCACTCACACCAGTAACCCTGCCGGTTAGAGCGGCCCCCAAGATCGGGCGCAATGACCCCTGCCCCTGTGGCAGCGGCAAGAAGTTCAAGCAGTGCTGTTTGCATTGAACGGAGATCAAGGGATGAACGAAAACGATCTGATCCTCTACACCACTGATGATGGCCAGTCGCAACTGATACTGCGCGAGTTGGGGGGCCAAATTTGGTTAACCCAGCAGGAGATGGCCGAGCTGTACCAGACCAGCAAGCAGAATATCGGCAAACATGCGAAGGCCATTTTGTCAGAAGGGGAGCTGGCTGAGGGGGCAGTTGTAAACCGCAAGTTTACACCTGCCGCCGATGGAAAGGAGTATCTGACTCTGCTTTATGCCTTGCCCATGATCATCGCCATCGGCTATCGGGTGCGCGGGGCCCGTGGCACCCAATTTCGGCAGTGGGCCACCCGCACTTTGGGTGAATATCTGACCAAGGGCTTCGTGATGGATGACGAGCGCCTGAAAAATCCACCGGTCGGCACGTCGATGGCGCCGGATTACTTCGACGAACTGCTGGAGCGGATCCGGGACATCCGAGCCAGCGAACGGCGCGTCTATCTGCGGGTACGCGAGATCTTTGCGCTGGCGGCTGACTATCAGCCCTCTTTCAAGGAGACCACCCGCTTCTTTCAGGTAATCCAAAACAAGTTGCACTATGCCTGTTCCGGCCTCACCGCTGCCGAGCTTATTCATCAGCGGGCCGATGCCGATAAACCCAATATGGGTCTGACGACCTTTAAGGGATCAGAGGTGCGCAAGGCTGATATCACTAACGCCAAAAACTATCTGACAGAGAGTGAAATCAGGGCTCTGAACCGCATCGTCGTCATGTGGCTGGATTTTGCCGAAGATCAGGCCGAGCGACGCCAGCAGATATTCCTGCAAGATTGGCAGAGCAAGTTGGACCAATTCTTGACGTTCAACGACCGCGACATCCTCGCGGGGGCAGGGCATATCAGCAAGCAACAAGCAGAAAACAAAGCGCAAGCCGAATATGCGCGTTATGCCAAGCAACAGCGGCAATTAAAAGAGCAGCAGGGGGAACAGGATATTGCTGCGCTGCTGAAATGGCAGCCGCCAGGCCAAAAGAAGGGCGAGCAATGACACAACCGACCCCAAAATTTCAAGAAGAGTACAGCGCCAAGATCCCGGCTCTGACCCTGCTGACCCAGCTGGGCTGGTCTTTCCTCTCCCCTGAACAGGCGCTGGCGGCACGGGATAACAAGTTCGATCAGGTGGTGCTGCGCCAACAACTGCGCAGCGTGCTGGCCGAGCGCACCTTTGTGTTTGCGGGCAAGACCTATCCACTGTCGGCCAAATCGGTGGACAATCTGGTGAGCGAACTGTGCAGCCCGGCCCTGAATGAAGGGTTGCAGGCGGCCAACGAGCGGCTCTATAACCACTTGCTCTATGGCATATCCGTCACCGAGTTTGTTGATGGCAAGAAGGTGAGCCCCACCATCCCCCTGATTGACTGGCACAACCCGCACAATAACCGCTTCACCTTCACCGAAGAGTTTCGGGTGATGCGTTCGGCAGGTATCGAGGCTCGCCGCCCGGATATCGTCTGCTTCGTCAATGGCTTGCCCCTGGTGGTGATCGAGGCCAAGCGCCCCGATGGCAATGCCAAGAAAGGGCCGACCATCAACGAGGGGATCTCCCAGAGCCTGCGCAACCAGCGCCCGGACGAGGTCCCGCTGCTGTTTGCCTACAGCCAGTTGTTGCTCTCCATCAATGGCATCGAGGGGCGATATGGCACCTGCGGTACGCCAGAGAAGTTCTGGGCCGCCTGGCGTGAGGAGGACATCGGTGATGGCGAGATGACGGCCATCAAGAATCAGCCGCTCTCATCCGAACAACTCTCCGCCCTGTTTAGCCACCGTTCCACCGCCGACCTGGACTGGTATCAGTCGCTGGTTACGGCGGGTGAGCTGGCTGTCAGCGATCAGGATCGGCTGCTCATCAGCCTGCTCTCCCCGGATCGGCTGCTGGAGATGACCCGCCTGTTCACCCTGTTTGACAAGAAGGCGGGCAAGATAGTCGCCCGCTACCAGCAGGTGTTTGGCATCAAGCGGTTGATCGAGCGTATCAACCAGAAACGCCCCGATGGCGGGAGAGAAGGTGGGGTGATCTGGCACACCACTGGTTCGGGCAAGTCGTTCACCATGGTGTTCCTCAGCAAGGCGCTGATCCTGCACGATAGTTTGAAACAGTGTCGCCTGCTGGTGGTGACCGACCGGGTGGATCTGGAGAGCCAGCTCAGCAAGACCTTTGCCTCCAGCGGTGAACTCGCGGGCAAGAAAGATAAAGAGGCGGCCATGGCTACCTCGGGCAAGCGGCTGGCCGAGCAGATCGGTAAGGGCAGCGAGCGGATCATC
The DNA here is from genome assembly GCF_001921245.1 of Aeromonas sp. YN13HZO-058. Taxonomy (NCBI): domain Bacteria; kingdom Pseudomonadati; phylum Pseudomonadota; class Gammaproteobacteria; order Aeromonadales; family Aeromonadaceae; genus Aeromonas; species Aeromonas sp. YN13HZO-058. Next base: position 137,347 of record NZ_MQSY01000022.1, read on the forward strand.
TTCTCGCTTATTCAGAAGTTCAACTCAGCGACCAAGTTGCCGGAGTGCATCAACAAGAGCCCGGATCTCATCGTGCTGATCGATGAGGGCCACCGCAGCCAGGGGGGCGAGAACCATGTCCGCATGAAGCTGGCATTGCCCAACGCCGCGTTTGTGGCTTTTACCGGCACGCCGCTTCTCAAGGATGACAAGACCACCAATAAGTTTGGCCCCATCGTCCATGCCTACACCATGCAGCGGGCGGTCGAGGACAAAACGGTGACGCCGCTGCTCTATGAGGAGCGCATCCCCGATCTGGAGGTCAACGAGCGGGCCATCGACAGCTGGTTTGAGCGTATCACCCTGGGGTTAAACGAGCAGCAGCAGGCCGATCTGAAACGCAAATTTGCCCGCAAGGGCGAGATCTACAGCGCGGAAGATCGCATCAAGCTGATTGCGTTCGATATCGCCAGTCACTTTTCAAACCACATTGTCGAGGGGCTCAAGGGCCAGCTGGCCTGCGATAGCAAGGCATCGGCGGTGCTCTATAAAAAGTACCTCGACGAGGCGGGGCTGTTCGAGTCGGCGGTGGTGATGAGCCCGCCCGACAGTCGTGAAGGCAACACCGAGGTCGATGAATCAACCACCCCGCTGGTCACTCAGTGGTGGAAGGAGAATGTCGGCACTCAGGATGAGCAGGTGTATTCCAAGGCGCTTATCGAGCGTTTTGCCGATGAAAATGACCCCCTCAAGTTGCTGGTCGTGGTGGACAAGCTGTTGACCGGCTTCGATGAACCAAAGAACACCGTGCTCTATATCGACAAGCCACTCAAAGAGCACAACCTGATCCAGGCGATTGCGCGGGTCAACCGGCTGCACCCGAAGAAGCAGTTCGGTCTGCTTATCGACTATCGCGGCATCTTATCCGAGCTGGATACCACCATCGGCAAGTATCAGGATCTCGCTTCCCGCACCCAGGGCGGCTATGACGTTGACGACCTCAAAGGTCTCTACAACCAGATGGGCACCGAATATAAGCGGCTGCCTCAGCTCTACCAGACCCTGTGGAACATTTTCGCCGGGGTGAAGAACAAGCAGGATATCGAGCAACTGCGTCAAGTGCTGGTGCCCAAGATGGAGGAACTGGACGGCGAACTGGTGGATGTGAACCTCAAGGTGCGAGAAGACTTCTACGAGGCGCTCACGGCGTTTGCCAGTTGCCTGAAAGTGGCGTTGCAGTCGGCCTCTTTCTTCGAGGACAGTGCCTTTAGCGAGGCGGATCGCCGTCACTACAAGGAGACGGTGAAACAACTCTCCAGCCTGCGCCAACTGGTGCAGCAGGATGCAGGCGAGAAGGTGGACTACGACGAATATGCCGAGCAGGTGAAGAAGCTGCTGGATAAGCATGTGGTCGGGGTGGAGGTTAAAGAGCCGGGCGGCTTCTATGAAGTCGGCAAGATGGGCCAAAAGCAGCCAGAAGAGTGGAACGAGAACAAGACCCGCAACGAGACCGACATCATCAAGACTCGCGTCACCCGCATGATCGAGCAGGAGCTACGCGACGACCCCTACGCTCAGGAAGCCTTCTCCAAGTTACTGCGCCAGGCCATCGAGGAAGCTGAGAAGCTGTTCGAGCACCCGCTCAAGCAGTACATGCTGTTTCGGGAGTTCGAAGAGCAGGTGCAGGAGCGGCGTCTGAGTGACATTCCTGACGCCTTTGCCGGTCATCGTCACGCGCAGGCCTACTTTGGGGTGTTCAAAAAGGTACTGCCGGAGGTGTTCGCCATTACCGACAGCCAGGTACAGGAGAAGTGGATAAAGCTGGCCTTTGAGATCGATACGGTCGTGGATGCATCGGTGGCCGAGCACTCCATCAACCCGCAGAACATCGAGGCGGGTATTCGCAAGCAGTTGCTGCCGCGTATGTTCCAGGAGTGCAAAGCAATCGGCAGTGGTATGGAGCAGGCCAAGAAGATTGTCGAGATGGTGGTGCAGATCACCCGAGTCGGCTTGAGCGGAGTCTGATCAGATGAATGTGCCTATTCGGGTCAAGGGCGATGCTCAGCCCCAGGCTCCAGCTCCATCCTTTAGCTTTCGCTACGGCGATGAGCGGATCGCCTTCGAGCGGGTGCAACGGAGACAGGCTAGCGGCAAGGTGCTTATCAAGGTGCATCCCGATTGCCGCGTCGTGGTCTCGGCCCCGCGTGAGACGGCTGATGATGCGGTTCTCGCAGCGGTAAAGCAGCGCGGACGCTGGATCTACGAACAGTTACGCGACTTTCGCCAGCAGTTGGAGCACGTCACCCCACGCCAGTACATCAGCGGTGAGAGCCACTATTACCTCGGCAAACAGTACCTGCTCAAGGTGATCAAAGCCCCTGATTCGGTGCAGGGGGTCAAGATGTTGCGTGGCAAGCTGGAGGTATCGGTCAGGAGCCTAGTCACTGATAGCGCAAAGAGAGCCGAGAAAGTCCAGGCACTGCTCGCTGACTGGTACAAGGCTCGTGCCAGGGAGGTGTTTGCCAGACGACTCAATGCCATGCTCGATCAGGCCATCTGGGTCACCGAGCGTCCGCCCCTGCGCATCCTGACCATGCAGACCCAGTGGGGCAGTTGTTCCCCCAATGGCCGGATCACGCTTAACCCGCATCTTGTCAAAGCGCCCCGCGAGTGTATCGATTACGTGATCCTGCACGAGCTCTGCCATATTGCCGAGCACAACCACAGCGAGCACTTTTACCGGCTGATGGGTCAGGTGATGCCCGGTTGGGAAAAGACCAAAGCGCGGCTGGATGGGATGGCTAATCGCTTGTTGACGTGAGTTATCCGCTCGTCAGTCACCCACAGCCCGGCAGACCACCCTTGCCGGGCTGAATTTTTTGGTATGGATGCATTGATTACTCTTCGCATGGAGCCTTTTGTAGCCAAAAACGGACATTTTTTCTGAGCGGAATCATCAATCGCTTCAGAATAATGTTCTACCTGATTACCCATGATTAGCAGTCAGTTACCACGAACTATACTGATCTTACGTACAGTTATCGAGGTGCGAGATCATGGCCAAAAGCAAAATCCAATTCCAGAAAGGCTACAGCCTGTTTGAGTTTCTCAAGGACTATGGCACTGAGGCTCAGTGCGAAAACGCGCTGTTCACTTGGCGTTTTCCTAACGGCTTTGTCTGCCCTGAATGTGCCAACAAGACCTGTTGTCGCCTGAGAAGGCGGCCACGTGTGTGGCAATGCAATCACTGCCGTCACCAGATGTCATTGACTGGAAACACGATTTTCGCAAACACCAAGCTCCCACTGACCAAGTGGTTTCTGGCAATGCACCTGTTGTCACAAACCAAAACAGGCTTGTCAGCGATGGAGCTAAAGCGCCAGTTGGGCGTCAAATATGACACCGCCTGGATGCTCAAGCACAAGCTGCTGCAAGCCATGAAAGAGTCCGATGACAAGCAGCCCATCAGCGGCATCATTCAGCTCGATGATGTCTACTGGGGTGGCGAGCGCCGTGGTGGCAAACGGGGTCGGGGCGCGGCAGGCAAGACGCCGTTTGTGGCAGCAGTGGCCCTGAACAAGGAAGGACATCCAATCAAGATGCGGATGACGGTGGTCGATGGTTTCAAAACCAAGTCCGTTGCTGATTGGGCAAAACGGCATATTGCCAGTGGTAGCGCGGTGATATCCGATGGATTGGCCTGTTTCAAAGCGGTCAAGGAGGCCAATTGTGAGCACCTGGGTGTTGTCACCGGGGGCAACCTGGACTGGCTGGATCATCCGGCATTCAACTGGGTAAACACGATGATAGGAAATGTGAAAAACTCGCTGCGGGGCAGTTGCCATACGCTCGGAGCGAAGCATTTACCAAGGCATCTTGCGGAATACTGCTTCCGGTTTAATCATCGTTTTGACCTCAAGAGCATGTTGGTTGAATTGGGGCATGCAGTCGTGGCAAGCCCTCCGATGCCATATCGGCTCTTGAAGCTGGCTGAGGGTCATGGGTAATCAGGAAAGAAAAAGAGTCGTCCATTTTAGAGGCGCAGGAAAAGATAATCCTATTGGAAGACCAATACAGAATCTTTGAAATGGAATTGAAAGACCGTCTCTATCATATACAAGATGAAATTGATAAAAAGCAAGCTTTACTAAGCGACCTTCTTAATTTAGATGAACTTAAGGCTGAGTTTTATTTACAGGTTGATGATATAAATAGAACAATTAAAGCCAAAGAGGCTCAACTTGATGCTGGTGAAGCCGAAATATGCAGGCGTTCATCTTCCTTAGATCTAATACAGAAAAATCTAAATGATAGCCTCATCTCATTACAAGAACGAGAAGATGCTCTAACAGAAAGATCTAAAGACTTGGCAAACATCGTGGATATTAAATCAAGAGAGTAGGCTAAAGTAATGTTTGAGCAGTTGTTGAAAGAAAAATCAAATGAGATAAAAGCACTAGAGGAAAAAGAAAGGAAAGCAAAAAAAGATATTGATGATTTAAGGCGAAAATATAGTTCATATATCAAAATTCCATGATTTTCAAATACTGATTGTGTAGGTGTGGTTCTCACCTGAAAACCATTTTTTATCTAACCATTGACTGACAGCACTTGATCTCAAGAGCACGCCACATAGCGTACAAGCTCTATGGGCTCTATGGGCTCTATGGGCTCTATGGGACAGCAACAATCAAGCCTCATGCTGCCGTGTATGGCGACAAGCGGGAGAGTTCGGCGTATCAACGTTCAGCACCATCCTTGACGATACAGAAAACCAGAAATTTCTGCGTTATTAGTAGGTTTACAAAAGCGCATACGTATGTCAATATTTTCTTGTGAAGATGTTAGTGTTGCTGACTAATCGCCGCACTATGGTTTATATCAATATAATAGAGAGGTGAAATTGCCATGAAAAGGATTCTTCTAATACTCATCTCTTTTATTATATCTGTCGATGTAACTGCAAAAGAGACCATACATTGGGCTCAGTATGACATTCCTCCACTTTATATAAAAGATGGCAGCTATTCAGGTAGAGGTGTGGTTGATGTTACTGACGCAATGATAAGAGCTGAATTACCTCAGTATAACCATGTAATAATATGGGCGAATATTGCCAGAATTCAACGGATGATGCAGCAAGGGAAAAAAGTTGTCTGTGGCAACATGCTAAAAACGCCTGAAAGAGAGAAGTATCAAACATTTTCTACTTTTCATAAAACACTATCAACTGCACCACATGTAATCATACCATCCAGTGAGCTTAACACTTATAAGCAGTATATAATTGATGGAGACGGTGTTGATTTGCTTCGGTTGATTCAATCGAAGGATAAACTTGGCTATTTCATAGCGTCTCGTTCTTATGGAAGTAAATTTGACCTCGCAATTAAAGATAAAACAAATAAGAGAGTTAACTACTCGCTCAATGCTCCGATGGGTAATGTCCTGGATATGCTATTAAAAGATGTAAATGGTTTTACCATTGCATACCCAGAGGAAATTATCTATTACACAGAAAGTAAGTTTGGGTATGGCTCATCAACAGTATCTGATTTAAATAAAAAGGCTTATCTAGGGAAGTTCAAAGTTCTTCCGATAGCTGGACAGCAAAAAGAAATATCAACTTATGTTGCCGCACCGAAAACCGAGTGGGGTGATAAAGTCATATCTGATATCAATGAAGCACTATCAAAACTGAAATCAAATCCAGCATATATTAACGAGAACTATATGTGGCGTAACTTACCTAATCATGATATGCGTTAGGTATATAGTGATTCTATCCATTGAATACATATACCCTAACGCTATCTAAGTTCATATACCAACTATCGCAACCTAACCTGGATACACCTTATTTCATCAATGTTGATTATTTATGCTTTTGTGAGATAAGACATCAACTCTAATGTGAAAGACTCGACAGAATATCCAATAGGTAGCGGCGTTGTTCTAATGGTGTTTTGCTTGTCCAAAAATCGAAAATCACATGAGCTAGCAATGGCATTAAGAGAAGTAAAACACACAACATTGCAAGCAGTTTCTTTGCTGAAACCTTTTTATTCGCAGTACCAAAATGAATCGCATTAGCTTGTTTTGGGCATGCAGAGATACAAGTTAAACAGTTTGTACACTCAATATTTCTGACAGATATAAGTTCATGAACCTGTATCCTTGATGGACATGCTCTACTGCATTTATCACAATCGTATCCCTTGCTTCGTAAACAGCTGCTGGAAGACCTGCGAATACGCAATGGTGTCAGAAGCCCCAGCAAGGAAAGCCATCCACCATAAGGGCATAGGTATCTACAGAAGCCTTGCTTGAAAAACATCGTGATACTTAATACCCAAACAACAAAAATACCTGATATAAAGTTCAAGTTGAAAAAGAAGGCTCCCATTTTCATGTCAGCAGCTTGGTGATACTGGCTCATCAAGTACCCTGGCAGTGCAACATTTGGAACAGCAAGAATAACTATGAACATCAGAAATGATAGAACTAGAAATTTCTGAGATTTGAGCAGTAGGTCTAACCATTTTGGCGGAGCCCACTCACCTGGTAGCAGAAAATTTCGAAAATGATGCAGCCATTCACCGACAACCCCAAGAGGGCAAAACCATGAGCAGAAGGCACGACCTAAAATGAGTCCAGATAAGGAAATAACCAAGACTGTGATTGTTGCAGCTGGATGGTGGTAATCAGTAATGCCCAAACTCAACAACGCCCGCAAGCCAAGACCGCCCGCTATAGGTAGAAAGCCATCTACGATATCAGGTCTAGACAGCCAAGGTAGGTCACCCTGGTGGAGTTGAAAAATATAAACACCATACTGTATTGTTACAAATCCCCACGATGTAACTAAGAAATATCTAACTAAACTACGAAGTTGTTGATCTCTTGAATCATAAAATGCGGATATTAATTTATATCTATAAAGCATGACAATAGTGACAGCAAGCACGATTAAACTACTTAGTGGTGGCTTGGCTGCTACCGTCAACCATACAGCGGCGGTTAGCATCAGGAACAGCTGCCAAGACCAACCTGAACGCTCATGCCACTGGAACAACAACAGATACACCAAGCCACTCAGCATGGTTATGGTTTCAATCCCACTCATCTAGCCAACTCCCATCGCAAAAACAGCCAATCATAAACAACATTACAGTTATTCATTTTGATCTGGATGGGCAGTTGGCCTAGTTTGTGGCGATGACAAGATTGTAATTTATTCTCTTGTCTTAATGAGTGGGGTGTCTGAGCTTACGTTTTCAGCCCAAAAATGGATATTGAATCTAGCATCTTCAGACAGTTCAACCCTGTGCCAATACTGAGGTGGGCTGGTTGCAAACTCTCCGGCTCGGATTACAAGCGTAATTTCAGGTGTCTCTGCTGTTTCATCAGCAAAACCGTAATATGTTACCGTCCCTTCCATTACACATAACTGACCGAATACGCCAGCAGCTGTATTGTGATGGGTTAATAGAGCCTGTGGTACGTTTTCATTTGTAAAAAATGGGGTTGAACGGCGAACAACCCAATGAGCGGGTATACTATGCAGTAGCGACATGTTTTATCCTTAATAACCTATGAAATTAAGTAAGGCTGAGCATATGCTCAGCCAGCAATTATTCATCTAGAAAGAAGGCGTAAAAGTGGGAATGCAGCGCCCATTTGGTCTCCACCTACGACAAAGCCGCACATTTCACCATCCTCGCTGCGAGCTTCTGCGACCATTCCATTTTTATTCCACTTAAACTGCCATGAAAGGTCTGCACCTTTGGTTCTACCAGCTAACTGCAAAGGATATTGAAGTGTTTTTACCTTCACTAGCATTGGAGGAAGCGTTAGTGGTGTTGGCTTACCAATCAGAGTTTTAGATAATGCATTGGCACCGAGAACAATTGGCTGCAAAAAGGGTCGCAATTCACCTTTCCACTCAACGCAATCACCAAGAGCATAAATGTGCTCACTCGATGTTCTCAGGTAATCATCTACTACAATTCCGCGTTTAACAGCCAGTCCTGCATTCATCGCTAAGGATAGATTCGGTTGTAGACCTATAGCTGAAATGACAAGATCCTGTTCACTGAAACTGCTGTCAGTGAGCTCTATCGTAAAGGATTCGTTGGCATCTTCTCTTTGTATCGACTTGATACCTAGACCAAGTTTTAGGTCAACCCCCTGCCCCCGTAAGGCTTGCAGTAACGGTTGACTCAATGCGGCTGGCATTAATGTACTTAGGGGGCTGTCCGCCAGATCTACAAGCGTCACAATTCGGCCTTGACCCACCATATCCATAGCCAACTCACAGCCGATCAAACCTGCTCCGAGTACCATAATGCGTTTTGCATTCTTAATTAATTGTTCGGCATTGGCATAATCATTTTGGCTATTGAGGGTAACCATTTGATCTGAGTTTGGTATGGAAGGCCGTATAGAACTGGCTCCCGTTGCCAGCACTAGCTGGCCATATGAAAAATCACTATGATCTGTGTGTACAATTTGTTTAGTCGGACTAATGCTATGCACAACCGTATTTGGTGACAGAATAATACGTTGTTGTTCAGCGAATTGAGCCCCCGTCAACTTTGTCATTGCGTTGGCTGTGTAGCCACGGCTGACCACATGACTCAAGTCTGGTTTGTTATACTCATTGCCATTGTCAGCGGTAATAAGGCGGATCGGTCTTTCTCCATCCAATTTGCGCAAGCTTTTTACCAACTGCTGAGCGGCAAAGCCGCTGCCGATGATGACTATATCCTGGCAGGAACCAACATCACGCTCATTTAAGGCGCTCATACACATGCCTCCACTGCGCATGGTTCGAATACCTCCTTGCCGATGCCGCAGCCAGGGCAAAGGAAACTCTCCGGTACAAGGCTCCAGGGAGTGCCAGCCGCAACCAATTGATCCGGCTCGCCTAAGGCGGGGTCATAAACCCACAGGCAGACAGTGCAGAGCATTGCTTGATCATCGTCTACTCCGGCTACAACTGACTGGGTGGTCTCCTCTACAGGGGAGATATCAACAGTTGATGTTTCTTGATGGGCTGCTTTTTCTAGGAGAGGCATCTCAATCGGATGTAACGCCCATTGACGTGCGAGCTGGCGTCCGTGCTCGCGGCATTCTGCCAGTGCAGAACCATCTGGCCGCCATTTGGCTTTCAGAGAGATGCTGATATCAAAGCCTGCATCCATCAGCCGGGTCTGGATACGATCTACTGCACCACCAGTCCAACCGTAACTGCCGAATGCAGAAGCGCGCTTGTTTCTAAAGCGCAGGCCAGTGATCTCCTCCAGCATGCCTGCCACCTTAGGCATCATGACGTTGTTCATTGTGGATGAGCCCACGAGTATTCCCTTAGAGCGGAACACTTGTGTCAGGATCTCGTTCTTATCGTGGCGGGCTACGTTGTAGATCTTGACCGCGACGCCAGGGTCAACTTCGTGAATACCCTGTGCAATGGCATCGGCCATCATACGGGTGTTGTTTGACATGGAATCATAGAACAGGGTGATACGATCTTCTTGGTAGTGGTCAGCCCACTCCAGATACTTGAGAATAATTTGGGTCGGATCCTCACGCCAGACAATACCGTGGGAGGTTGCCACCATGCTTACTGGCAGGTTGAATCCAAGCACCTCTTTGATTTTAGCTGTCACAAGTGGGCTGAATGGGGTGAGGATATTTGCGTAGTACCGTTGGCACTGCTCCATCAATTCGATTTGATCTACTTCGTCATTGAACAGATGCTCATCACAGTAGTGTTGGCCGAAGGCATCGTTAGAAAACAGCACTGCATCCTCGGTCATGTAGGTCATCATGCTATCGGGCCAGTGCAGCATAGGTGTTTCAATGAACACCAGCTGCTTGCCATTACCGATGTCGAGACTGTCGCCTGTTTTGACTGGATGGAAGTTCCATTCAGGATGATGATGGTGTCCCGTGATTGAGTCGATGGCGTTGTGAGTGCAGTAAATCGGAGTGCCTGGGATACGAGCCATCAATTCGGTCAGTGCCCCTGCGTGATCTTCCTCAGCATGGTTGATCACCACATAATCGATAAGGTTAAGGTCGATCTCTGCTGCCAGGTTTTGAACGAACTCTCGGCTGAACTTATGATCGACGGTATCAATCAGTACGTTCTTTCCTTCGCGAATGAGATAGCTGTTGTAGCTAGTCCCCTTGGTTGTCTTGTACTCAGTACCGTGAAAATCTCGAACTTCCCAATCCCGTTGGCCGACCCAGTGAATGTTGTTTTTGACGTGAATGGTCATCTGGCAATTCCTCAGTATGTAATAGTTGGTATTTCTTGATATCAACTATTGCAGCTAACGTGCCAACTAATAACATATTGTTTTTAGATGATTTAATTTATTTGTTTGTTAAAATGACATGGTTTTGATATTGTTTAAATGACAATATTAATGTCATTTGGACACTAACGATGATTTCGACAGACAGCTTGGCTCGTATTGCTATAGACATACAGCTGGGGATTTCACATCAAGACAGATTCCACCGCCTTATCCAGAGTATTCGCAGCCTACTGAACTCAGATGCGTCAGCCTTGCTACGGTACGAAGGAGGCCAGTTCATCCCGCTCGCCATCGATGGTTTAATGCAGGACGTATTAGGACGCCGTTTCGCCATCAAGGAGCACCCACGCATGGAGGCAATTGCCCGTGCTGGTGACGTAGTACGCTTTCCGGCAGATAGTAGCTTGCCAGACCCCTATGATGGCTTGATCCCTGATCATGCAGAATTTAAGGTGCATGCTTGTGTTGGTTTGCCTCTGTTCTCCGATCAAGTCTTGATTGGTGCATTGACCATAGATGGAATGAATCCTGCCCAGTTTGATGACATTAGCGATGAAGAGTTGCGTTTAATTGGTGCGCTAGCGGCAGCGGCGTTAAGTAACTCATTACTACTAGAGCGTTTAGCTCGCCAGAGCAGTGAGCCATTAATACCTTCAACACCAACAGGTGCAGATAGGTTCGAGATAATCGGGCATTCTCAGGCGATGCAGCAGCTAAAGCATGAGGTAGATATAGTTGCTAACACTGATTTAAACGTCCTAATTTTGGGCGAAACGGGTGTAGGTAAGGAGTTAATAGCAAAAGCTGTACATCTTGGCTCGCCACGTGCAGATCGCAAATTGGTATATCTCAATTGCGCAGCTCTACCGGAATCCGTAGCAGAGAGTGAACTATTTGGACATGTGAAGGGCGCGTTTACAGGCGCTATTCATAACCGTGCGGGTAAGTTTGAACTAGCGGATAAGGGCACGTTGTTCCTGGATGAAATTGGTGAATTATCCTTATCATTGCAGGCAAAATTGCTACGTGTCATTCAATATGGAGACTTGCAGCGGATTGGTGATGACACTCCACTAAAAGTCAATGTACGTGTGCTTGCTGCAACGAATCGAGACTTGAAGAAAGTGGTCATCGATGGCGAGTTTCGAGCAGACCTCTATCATCGCCTGAGTGTTTTCCCTATACATGTACCAGCCTTGAGAGACAGAGAGGATGATATCTCCTTGCTGGCTGGTTACTTTTGCGAGTGCTGTCGAGTGAGTATGGGGTTAGAGCAACTGCGGATCCAACCTCAAGCACTGCATCTTTTGAAGGGCTATGACTGGCCTGGTAATGTGCGCGAACTGGAGCATGCCATTCATCGTGGTGCCGTATTGGCTAGAGCAGAGCAACGAAGTCCGGTTCTGACGCTTGCAACCCATCATTTCAGTATAGCTATACCACCAATGCCTCAATCTGGCATAAGTCCTACCCAAAATATGGATGACTTCGCTAGTAACCAAATGGGTTTGAGAGCATCAACTGATGCATTTCAGTCTGCGTTAATTAAAAAGGTACTAGCAGATCATAATGATAATTGGGCTGCAACAGCACGAGCCTTAGACATTGATTGTGGTAACTTACATCGTCTAGCCAAACGACTGGGGTTAAAATGATAAAGATACATAGCTATGGGCCATTATAGAGTTGCATCCTGCATATTGGTTAACGTGTTGATTTATAGTGTTTTTTATGCACGTATGGTGTAATGTGACGCTAGCATGGTATTGAGAATGTAGTTATGGATAACAAAGTTTCAATCGAAGAAATGCAAGCATTAAAAGTATTGCTTGTAGATGACCACGCTATATTGCGGGCAGGAGTCAAAGCTACACTCTCAACAGATCACCTTATGAAGGTGATTGCAGAGGCTGGCAATGGTAAAGAAGGATTAGATCTGGCAGTAGAATATGAACCAGATTTAATATTGCTTGACCTTCAAATGCCAGTGCTTAATGGATTAGAAACGCTGAAGAGAATCAGAGCAAAGAAAATAAAAAGCAAGGTCGTTATCTTCACCGAGTCAGATTTGGAAATTGATGTTGTAGAAGCGTTTAGGTTCGGAGCCAATGGATATCTTTCAAAAAATATTGAACCGCTTGATTTAATTGGCTTCATTAAGAGCATATGTGCTGATACATCAATTGAAAGTCCTCAGTCAAACAATAAAGTAATGTCAATTTCATTATCAGATAGTAATGTTGGCATTATTGAATCATTAAGCCATAGAGAAATTGATGTAGTAAAACTTCTTGCTGAAGGTCACTCAAACAAAGTCATTTCAAAATTATTATTTATATCTCATGGGACGGTAAAAATACATGTGAGAAACATTCTAAGAAAACTAAAATTAAAGTCTAGAGTTGCAGTTACTGTATGGGCACATAACCGAACTATTAAGTAACTATAATTTAAAAATGTACATAAATAAAAATTAACTTGATATTTTTATTGTTGCAGATTATTGCCATACTAGTTAACGACTCTCTTAAATCATATGCCCATAGGGTGCATATGATTTATAAATTCTGCTTGCAACGATACATGGCCTCATCCGCCAAACGGAGTAACAAGTTTAGATCTGGTGGTGTAGTTGCATCATATTCCACATAGCCTATAGAACAAGAAAGGTTATATACCTTACCGCTATGCTTATTGAACTCATCAAAGATCTGATTTATTCGATTATTGATTGATTCAATATAGTTAATGTTTGTTTCTGGGAGTAAAACCACGTATTCATCACCACCTAATCGAGCACAGATATCAGCATTTCTAAAAATCAAGTTGATCAAGCTGGCGGCTTGGCACAATGCATCATCTCCAACATCATGACCAAATCGATCGTTTATAGATTTGAAATGATTCAAATCTATAAACAATAATGAAAGGCCCCTTTTCGTTCTGTATGCATGTTGCAAGTACCTCTCAGCCAGAAGAATAAAACCTCGCCTGTTGGTTATCCCCGTCAACTCATCTATTGTCGCCATTTGAACTGCACGTAACTCGCTTTCAACTGTTAATGCCAAGTCGGTAAATAAAGCTCTATCCTTGTCACCAAAAAACCTAGCCTTACGGTCTATAAGGCACAACGAACCGATATGCAATCCATCAGTTATTACTAATGAATGACCAGCATAGAATCGGATGTATGGCTCCCCTTGAACCATTGGATTATTATAATAAAGAGGATCTTTGGTTGCATCCTCAATAACAAGCATGCGTTCTTTGAGAAATCCATTTTTACAAAAAGAGATATTAGGAAGAGGTTCATGGATGTTTAGGCCATAACAAGGCTTGGCCCACTCGTGTTCATTGTCTTCGAATGAGATCAGGGCAATAGGCACATCAAACATGTTGCGAGCCATTCTTGTTATACGAATGAAACGTTCATCTGTTGGGGAGTCAAGCACTTGGAGACGGCGCAATGCATCTAAGCGAAGAAAGTGGGGATCACTGGTTTCAGAGAACGGTTGCATCCTTGCGGCCTTTTACGTTGTGTCCGAAGCGATGCTATTATGACACTCATTTGGATATAACTAAATAGAATGCTGGATTACGGATGACAAATTTTTAGCGCGGGTATGCGAAAATACACACATTTGGTTTTCTAATGAGACCATCACTAGGGGGGCGATCGAAACTCATTCGTGTTGTTCTATGAAGGCGAGGATATCATCGAGCACCCCAGACGCTTGTAAAGCACCGTGGCACGAACTGGATTTTAAATTAATCATAATAGCAAAACTGCTCTTGCAGTTGTTCTACTCTACCCTCGGTTTTCATTTTTTTTAGCATTAAGGCCAAATCTTTCGCTAGCCTTGAGTGTTTTTTATTAAGATACGCATAGCCTGCCAAGGTATCAACAATTCCTGCGGAATATATTTTATTATACTCGGTCGATTCCGCAAGCAATGCTTGCTTGCTCCTATCAAATACCAGAGTCTGCTCCACAAATACATCAACGCGTCCTTTTATCAGTTTTTTCAATCCCTGCTCAGTTGTGTTTACCTCTGTCGGCAGGGGGGAGGTAATAAGCTTGGAAAGTGCGTCTTCGGCGCGTTTTGAGCCTCGCCTGAATTCAACTCTTAATCCTTCCTTATCTAGGCTATGCCAAGAATTATATTTTGATTTATTGTCATACACATAAGCTTCAATAGTCACGTTGAAATGTGATTCATTCACTCTGATCAAGTTGGTTGTTTGCTGTTGGTATTCAAATGCCCGATGAATTTCACCATCAACACTGCCATTCTCCGCGAGGATCGGTGCTCTTCCACCAGGAACGCCCTGATATAGAAATTTATATCCCAATCTAGAAAATGCCTCGCTATAAATATTATATAACCAGCACCCATACTTTGAATGATAAGTGTCCTCTGAACTAACTAGAACAATTTTGGTATCAACAGCAATAGCGCATGAAGAAAGTGTCGCAAGGAAAATTAACAATATGTTTCTTATGTTGTATTGTGAAAACATACATACCCCACATTGACACATCCCACTTTTAATATAGCTCACGTTAAAAAATTCGCCATGCTAAATGAAATTAAAATACTGTTGGTGACATTTCTCACGAGATATGGGCTCGCGCCACTTAAATAGTGTTTCTTCCAAAATGGTTTGCTCTGCTGAAAGCTAATGTATAGGAATTCGAGTAGCAAGCCATCAATGCATATTCATAGACAAGTAATTAAAATTATACACAGACACTGAATAAAATAAACAAGATCCCCATGATTAGGGTATCTTGTTTCATACGGTCAATTACTTCTTTACCAGTATAATAATGATTTCTCTAAGAAATGCTCAGATAGTTGTATTTTTGGCGACAGCTATTTATCGTTTCACTTTGCATGAATACATCTCTTCATCTGCGTGCCGCAGTAGTTGATCTAAATTAGGCGGCATACTAGCATCGTAAATCACAATTCCTAAGGAGCATGACAACTGGTATGGCTTACCACTATGACTATTGAAGTCATCTATTGCATGATTCAGCCGCTCTTTAATTCTCTGACAATGTTCACTACCAGTGCCAGGTAAAAGGACAACGAATTCATCCCCACCAAGGCGAGCGAATATATCAGCATCGCGGAATACTCGGCATAACAACTCGGCCACATGTCGCAACGCGTCATCGCCAATGTCATGACCAAACTTATCGTTAATTAGTTTGAAGTGATTTAGATCTAAAAAAAGTAAGGCCGCTGGGTGTTTTACACGAAATGCATATTTCAAACTTTTTTCGGCGAGCAGCATGAATCCTCTACGGTTAGTTATCCCCGTCAATTCATCTATGGTTGCTCTCTGAACGGCTTGTAACTCACTCTCAACCATGGATGCCAAATCAGCTAACAGCGCTTGGTCTCGTGGGCTAAAACACCTGGGTTTAGAGTCTATGATGCACAATGTACCCAGCTTCAAACCGTTCCCAACTTCTAGTGGATGGCCTGCATAGAAGCGAATGTGTGGTTCCCCCGTGACTAAGGGGTTGTCAGAAAATCGTGGATCTTGGGCCGCGTCTTCAACTACAAACAGTTCTTCACCGAGAATTGCATGACCACAAAAAGAAATGTCTCGCGGTGTCTCCAATACCGGCAACCCACAACATGACTTGAACCACTGTCTGTTTTCATCCACCAATGAAACCAATGCGATGGGCACATCAAACATGTTGCGAGCCATCCTGGTAATCCGGTCAAAACGCTCCTCTGCGGGGCTATCAAGTATCGCTAAACGGCGCAATGCGTCTAAGCGAAGCGGTTCGTTATCCGGTACTACAGGGCTTTGCATCAACATCTCCTTGTTGTGTGGGCACTGTACACTGCCAACATATACTGTGCATCTGTAGATCTGATGTACTGACAGTATATTACAGTAGGTAGACCTATGATTTCGAGCCATCTCATCTTTGATGACAGGAGCAGTGTTTGCACTCTTGGTAGCGTGGTTGTCGCTCGCTCGACAAACAAGAGCTCGCCTAGAATCCCCCTAGTTTTATTCGACCATTCTAGCAAAAAGCCATTCCGCAGTTAACTTGTTTGTCATTCATGAACTAACCTCATATCATCAAGTCTCCCAGTTTTTGCATCTGGATGTTTCACGATGGTCAGAGTCATTTTTCAAGCCAAGGTACATACCTCCGTTGACTCAGGCGGGTGGGTCGAAGTCCCACATTTATGCTTGCAACACTGCGTTATAGAGGACTTTAAGGCTCACCCTCGCTGGAGAAGATCCATCTCATCTTTAGAGCTGGATGAGATTCTCGAACAGCACACCACTAGGGAAGGTGCGAACAAGTCCCTGATGTGAGATCATGAGTCCCACTTGGCATCAGGGATAAGGTTCAGCATGAGTCACC